>JBQGDU010000564.1:0-2900 GCA_052039245.1 Aeromicrobium sp.
GCCTGCGCACCGAGCCGGATCTCCTCGTGCCCCCAGTGCTCGAGCACGGTCGTCATCAGACGGCTGGAGAGCCCACGCCCTCGAGCATCGGCCCGGGTGGCCACCCGCCCCACCTTGCGGACCCCGGCGTCCGTGGTGAACGTCCGCAGATAGCTGGTGAGCCCGGACTCGTCGGCCAGCCACACGTGCGTGCACGTGGCCAGGAGATCGACGTCGTCGACGTCGACCTCGTCGCACTGTTGCTCAACGGCGAAGACCGCGTCGCGGATCCGCCAGATCTCGTAGACCTCCCGGGCCGTGAGGTCGGGGCCGGAGCGTCGGATGGGGCTGGTCACGACGGCAGGCTAGCCGACCGTCGTGCGCCCCACGCCGGCGCAGGCCGTGCAGGTCCCGAAGATCTCCAGGGTGTGGGCGACGTCGGTGAAGCCGTTCTCCTCCGCGACACGATCGGCCCAGCGCTCGACCGTCGGCCCCTCGACCTCGATCGTGCGCCCGCACTGACGGCACACGAGATGGTGGTGGTGTCCCGCGCTGCAACGACGGTAGAGGACCTCACCGTCGTCGCTGCGCAGAGCGTCCACCTCGGCGGCGTCCACGAGTGTCTGCAGGTTGCGGTAGACGGTGGAGAGGCCGACCTTCTCGCCGCGGTGGAGCAGCTTGTCGTGGATCTCCTGAGCGCTCACGAACGCGTCCAGCTCGTCCAGGATGGTGCTCACGGCGCGGCGCTGCCGCGTGTTCCGCACGATCTCGACCACGATGCCTCCTTCACGGGGTGTCAGCCCGAGGGTACCTTCCGGCCCCGACGCCTCAGGAGGCCCGCACCGAGGCGGGCGAAGGCTGCGACGGCGAAGAGCGCGAGCGTCAGCAGGACGATGGTGGGTCCCGGTTGCACGTCGGCCTCGAAGCTCACGACGACACCGCCGATCGCCGTCAGGAGGCCGATGACCATCGCGAGCAGGTGCGTCGCCCGGAAGCTGCGCGCGACCTGCTGGGCGGCCGCGACCGGGACCACCATCAGCGCCGAGACGAGCAGGAGACCGACGGTGCGCATCGCGACCGTGATGGTGACGGCGGCGAGCACGGCGATGAGCAGCCCGTAGAGCCGGACCGGCACACCGCTGACGCGGGCGTGCTCCTCGTCCTGGCACACGGCGAACAGCTGAGGGCCGAGCAGCAGCGAGGTCGCGACGACCACGACGCCGAGCACCGCGACCACCCAGACCTCGCCGCGATCGACCGTGGTGATGGAGCCGAACAGATAGGCGTTGAGAGCGGTCGGACTGGCACCGAACAGGTTGATGAGGAAGACGCCGCCCGCGATTCCGCCGTAGAAGAGCATCGCGAGAGCGAGGTCGGCGCTGGTCCGCGTGTAGGCGCGCAGGATCTCGATGAGGGCGGCGCCGAGTGCGGCCACGACGAGGGCGGTGAGCACGGGAGCGGCGCCGGTGAGGAGCCCGAGGGCCACTCCGGTGAGCGCCACGTGCCCGAGTCCGTCGCCGAGGAGGGCGAGCCGGCGCTGCACAAGGAAGGTGCCGATCGCCGGGGCAGCCAGACCGGTGAAGACGGCGGCCACCAGGGCGAGCCGCATGAACTCGTAGTCGAGGAGCTGGATCACGGCCACACCCCCTCGCCCGGGAGCGGCTCGAGCCGGTCCGGTTGAGCGGTGTGCAGGTGCGTGTGACCCCAGGGTCCGTGGGTGTCGTCCTCTGAGACGGCGCCGGCGTCACCGTCGTAGGTCACGACACCGTCAGTGAGCACGACGGCGCGGTCGAGCAGCGGGCGCATGGGCCCCAGCTCGTGCGCCACGAGCAGCACGGCGGTGCCGGAGGAGGCGAGATCGGCGAGCAGGGTGGCCAGGACCTCGGTGTTCTCCCGGTCGACGCCCGCGGTCGGCTCGTCCATGACCAACAGCTCCGGCGCGCCGGCGAGGGCGCGGGCGATGTGGACGCGCTGCTGCTGGCCCCCCGACAGCTCCACGAGGGGCGCCTTGGCCTTGTGGCCCAGCCCGACGACGTCGATCGCGTCGGCGACGGCCTGGCGGTCCGCCGCGCGCGGCAGGCCGACCAGGCGTCGCCGTGACAGCCGACCGCTGGTCACCACCTCGGTGACCGTGGCCGGGACGCCGGTGACAGTGGCTGCGCGCTGCGGGACGTAGCCGAGTCGGGCGCGGTCCCGGAAACGCTGCAGCGGGACGTCGAACAGCCGCACGGAACCGGTGAACGGCACGAGTCCGACGGCAGAGCGCACGAGCGTGGACTTGCCCGACCCGTTGGCACCCAGCAGGGCCACGAACTCACCGCGACGCACCGTCAGCGTGACGTCCCGCAGCACCTGGCGACCGCCCAGCTCGACGTCGAGGTGGGAGACCGACAGTGCGAGTCCGGAAGGGGCTTGTCCGGAAGGGACGTGTCCGGAGGGAGTGCTCCCGGTGGTGTCCGACCCGCTCACGAACAGTCGTTCGCGGTGCGGAGAGCCTCGAGGTTCTGGCGCATGAGGGAAATGTAGTCCTCGTCCACCGTCTCGTCCGTCAGACCCTCCAGCGGATCGAGCACGGCGGTCTCGACCCCAGCCTCGCGGGCGACGGTGTCGGCGACGGCAGAGCTCACGAGTCGCTCGGTGAACACGGTCGTGATGCCCTCGTCCTCCACGAGGTCGGAGAGCTCGGCCAGCTGCGAGGCGGAGGGCTCGTTGCTCGGGTCGATGCCTGCGATCGCGTCCTGGTGGAGGTCGTACGCGCGGGCCAGGTAGCCGAAGGCGGCGTGACTCACCACGATGTCGCGTCGCTCGCACGTCTCCAGGCCCGCCGACAGGTCGGACTCCAGGTCACGCAGCTCGGCGACCAGCTCGTCGGCGTTGGCCGTGTAGGTCGCGGCGTTCTCCGGGTCGGCCTCGCCGAAGGC
>JBQGDU010000565.1:0-2084 GCA_052039245.1 Aeromicrobium sp.
GCTGCTCGACGCGGGCTTCATGCACGGCGACGTCTTGACGGTCACCGGCAGGACCATGGCCGAGAACCTCGCCGACATCGACCTCGGGCTCGACGGGGACATCATCCGCCCGCTCGACGCGCCGATCCACAAGACCGGCGGCCTCACCATCCTGCGCGGCTCCCTCGCGCCGGAGGGTGCCGTGGTCAAGAGCGCCGGCTTCGACTCCGACGTCTTCCGTGGCACCGCCAGGGTCTTCGACGGCGAGCGCGCCGCGATGGACGCGCTCGAGGACGGCACCATCACCGCGGGTGACGTCGTCGTCATCCGCTACGAGGGCCCCAAGGGAGGGCCCGGCATGCGCGAGATGCTCGCCATCACCGGCGCCATCAAGGGGGCCGGCCTCGGCAAGGACGTCCTCCTGCTCACCGACGGACGGTTCTCCGGTGGCACCACGGGGCTGTGTGTCGGTCACGTCGCCCCCGAGGCGGTCGACGGCGGCCCCATCGCCTTCGTGGCCGACGGTGACCCGATCGTCCTCGACGTCGCCAACCGCACGCTCGAGGTCGAGATCGACGACGACGAGCTCCAGCGGCGCGCGGTCGGCTGGGAGCCGCACCCGCCCAAGTACACGTCGGGCGTGCTCGCCAAGTACCGCAAGCTCGTCTCCTCGGCGGCGCACGGTGCCGTCACCGGCTGAGGACGCCGCTGACAGTGACGATTCGGCGCGACACGCCAGCGTGTCGCCGCAAGAACGTCACTCCCAGCGGGGACCGGGGTTCAGCGAGACTGAGCTCGCCACGGCGCTGAAGGTGCTCGGGGAGGCGCAGTTCCTCGGTGAGGAGGACGACGCCTACGTCGCGCTGCGTCGGGCGTGCGGCAAGTTCTACAAGGACGTCAAGAAGCAGCGCCGCCGGGCGAAGCGCGACGCCGTGCATGCCGCCGACCGCTCCGTCGTGGAGTCCACGGCCACGGGATCCGCCCAGAGGATCGACGACGAGACCGCCGGCCTGCCCCTGACGTCCACGGCGCGCGGCGCCACGGCAGGCGTCCTCCAGGTGCCGAGGGGGTGCTACATCTGCAAGCAGAAGTACACGCTCGTCGACGCCTTCTACCACCAGCTGTGCCCCTCGTGCGCCGCGACGAGCCATGCCAAGCGCGACGCCCGCACCGACCTGTCCGGACGTCGCGCGCTGCTCACCGGCGGCCGGGCCAAGATCGGCATGTACATCGCTCTGCGTCTGCTGCGCGACGGCGCGGAGACCACCATCACCACGCGATTCCCGCGTGACGCGGTCCGACGGTTCGCGAGCCTGCCGGACAGCGACGACTGGATGCACCGCCTCCGGGTCGTCGGCATCGACCTGCGAGACCCGGCGCAGGGCGTGGGACTGGCCGACGACCTCGCCTCCCGCGGCCACCTCGACATCATCGTCAACAACGCCGCGCAGACCGTCCGGCGCACGCCTGGCTCGTACGGTCCGCTCGCCGAGGCCGAGGACACCCCGCTGCCGGCCGGTCTGAGCCACGAGACCGGTGGTCCGGAGCTTCTGACGTTCGGACACACGAGCGACCTCCACCCTGCCGCCCTCGTCGGCTCCGTGGACGCCCACCCGCAGCTCGCCGTCGACCCGATCACCGCGGACCGACTCACCGAGGAGGCCATGACGGCCGGCTCGGCGGACCTGTCCCGTATCGACGCCGGCGGACTCGTCCCCGACGTCGTGGACACGAACAGCTGGGTCCAGACGGTCTCCGAGGTCGACGCGCTGGAGCTCCTGGAGGTGCAGCTCTGCAACCAGACCGCGCCGTTCCTCCTGATCAGCAGACTGCGCCCCGCCCTCGCGGCGTCTCCCGCGCGACGCACGTACGTCGTCAACGTCTCGGCGATGGAGGGGCAGTTCTCCCGGCGCTACAAGGGGCCGGGACACCCTCACACGAACATGAGCAAGGCGGCGCTCAACATGCTCACCCGCACGAGCGCGGGGGAGATGCTGGAGTCCGACGGCATCCTGATGACCGCGGTCGACACCGGCTGGATCACCGACGAACGCCCTCACACCACCAAGGTCCGGCTGGCCGAGGAGGGTTTCAAGGCCCCACTC
>JBQGDU010000566.1:0-2709 GCA_052039245.1 Aeromicrobium sp.
AACTTCAGCGGCTTCACCGCGATCGACACCACACGCCCGCTCGGCTTCCCGATCGCGGAGATCGCCGACGACGGCTCGAGCGTCATCACCAAGCACGCCGGGACCGGGGGTGCCGTCACCGTCGACACCGTGACTGCCCAGCTGGTCTATGAGATCCAGGGCCCGGCCTACCTCAACCCGGACGTCGTCGCGCACCTCGACACCATCGAGCTGGAGCAGGAGGCCCCGGACCGCGTCCGGATCGGTGGCGTCCGGGGCAGTGCGCCGCCGGCCACCACCAAGGTGTGTCTCAACGCCCTCGGCGGCTTCCGCAACAGCGTCCAGCTGCTGCTCACCGGCCTCGACATCGAGGAGAAGGCCGCCTGGGTGCGTCGCCAGGTGGAGGACGCTCTCGCCGGTTCCCCGCCGGAGGAGATCATCTGGACACTCGATCGCACCGACGTCGTCGACCCGCCCTCGCAGGCCGCCGCCACGTCGATCCTGCGCTGCGACGTCAAGAGTGCACAGCCCGACCCGGTGGGCCGAGCGTTCAGTGACGCCGCCGTGCAGATCGCCCTCGCCTCGTACCCGGGCTTCACGATGACCGCTCCGCCCGGCCGTGGGGCACCGTTCGGCGTCTACGGCGCCGGGTACGTCCCCCAGGCCGATGTCCCGCACCTCGTCGTGCACGCCGATGGTCGGCGCGAGGACATCGCCCCGCCGAGCGGGGGCGATGAGGAGGGGGCGTGGTCTCGCCACGCGGCAGCGAGCTCCTCCGTCGCCGCTACTCGACCACCGGGTCCGTCTGGCGGTGCCCTCGACCGGCGCGAGAACGACGGGTCGAGCGCGGACGACCGGGAGGAACGAGCCGGTCATCCCGTCTCGAGGCCAGACGTCCGCACTCGACGAGCTCCCCTCGGTGAGCTCGTGCACGCCCGCTCGGGGGACAAGGGCGGCGACGCCAACATCGGGGTGTGGATCCCGAGTGGCCACCCGCGCCGCGAACGAGCGGTCGCGTGGCTGGTCGAGGAGCTGACGCCCGAGCGGGTGCGCTCGCTACTGCCCGAGGCGCGCGACCTCGACGTCGACGTGCATCCCCTGCCGAACCTGGGCGGTCTCAACGTCGTCGTCCACGGGCTGCTCGGCGAGGGTGTGTCGTCGTCCACCCGGCTGGACCCGCAGGCCAAGGCCGTCGGTGAGTGGTTGCGCGCCCGCGACGTCACCCTTCCCGAGGAGCTGTTGGCATGACCGTCTGGAACACCACCGAGCGACAGGCCCTCCGCGATGCGGTGGAGACCTTCACCGCCCGCGAGATCGCCCCGAACCTCCCCCCGGGGGAGGACGACGGCCGGCTCCCGCGCGAGCTGCACGCGGCCACCGCCAAGGCCGGCTTCCTCGGCGTCGGGTACGACGAGGAGGCCGGGGGAGCCGGTGGCGACGCCGTGGACGCGGCGGTCGTCACCGAGGCGATGCTCGCTGCCGGCGGCTCCACCGGACTGCAGGCGAGCCTGTTCACGCACTCCATCGCAGTGCCGCACATCATCGACGCCGGCGACCCGCGTCTGATCGACACCTACGTGCGTCCCACGCTGGCGGGGGAGCTGATCGGCTCGCTGGGCGTGACCGAGCCCGGTGGCGGGTCGGACGTCGCCAGCCTCCGCACGCGAGCGGTGCGCGACGGGGACCACTACGTCGTCAACGGCGCCAAGACGTTCATCACCTCCGGCGTGCGCGCCGACTTCGTGACGACGGCCGTCCGCACGGGGGGTGACGGCCACGCGGGGATCAGCCTGCTCGTCATCGACAAGGAGACACCCGGCTTCACGGTGAGCAAGAGCCTGCGCAAGATGGGCTGGCACTGCTCCGACACCGCCGAGCTGGCCTTCGACGAGGTCCGTGTGCCCGCGGAGAACCTCGTCGGAGAGGAGAACGGCGGCTTCTACCTCGTCATGCAGCAGTTCGTGGGCGAGCGGCTCGGCCTCGCCGTGCAGGCGTACGGCACCGCCCAGCGCGCGCTCGACCTCGCGACCGCGTACGCCCGCG
Organism: Aeromicrobium sp.; assembly: GCA_052039245.1. Lineage (GTDB taxonomy): Bacteria > Actinomycetota > Actinomycetes > Propionibacteriales > Nocardioidaceae > Aeromicrobium. The sequence goes on from JBQGDU010000566.1 coordinate 2,023, forward strand.
AGCGCGACACGTTCGGCAAGCCGCTCATCGCGCGTCAGGTGATCCGGCACAAGCTCGTCGAGATGCACCAGCGCACTGCCGCTGCCCGGGCACTCACCCGCGTGGCCGTGGAACGCTCGCTGGACACCCCGAAGACCGACCCGTCCCTCATCCTCGATGCCGTGACGGCCAAGAACGTCTCGGTGGCCGCGGTGGAACACGTCGTGCACGAGGCCGTGCAGATCTTCGGCGGCATGGGATACATGCGCGAGTCCGAGATCGACCGGCACTACCGCGACGCCCGCATTCTCGGCATCGGCGGCGGCGCTACCGAGGTCATGAAGGACCTGGCCGCGAAGCTGCTGGGGTACTGACGTGCTCGACGACCTCGACCCGTCGGCGATCCGTCGCGAACGCATGGTGCGTCAGCACCTGGTCGGCGATCCGCTGCCCACCGCCGTCGACGTCGTGCGCCACCTCACCGCAGTGCAGGCGCAGGAGTTCGACGACGCCTGCCGTGCCGTCGCCCGACGCGCCGCCGGGTGGCCCGCCGCGGCCGAGGTCGCGAGCGTGGCGGAGGGGCCGGTGGTTCGGCACCACGTGTTGAGGCCGACCTGGCACTTCGTGCTGGCCGAGGACCTCGACTGGCTGCTCGACCTGACCGCCGAGCGCATCCACGCCCAGACGCGCTCTCAATACCGCCAACAC
>JBQGDU010000567.1:0-7416 GCA_052039245.1 Aeromicrobium sp.
TGCGTGTACCCCTCGGCCCACTCGAAGTTGTCGAGCAACGACCACACGAAGTACCCGACGACGTCGACACCCTGCTCCTGCGCGGAGCGCAGCGCGTCGACGTGGGCGCTCAGGTAGGCGATGCGTCGGTCGTCGGCCACCGTGCCGTCGGCGTCGGGCTCGTCGGGCCACGCGGACCCGTTCTCCGTGACGACGACGGGCGGCAGGTCCGCGCCGTACCGCTCACGCATCGTCACGAGGGTCTCGGCGAGCCCTTCGGGCACCACCGGCCAGTCGAAGCCGGTGCGTTCCACGCCCTCGATCGGCGGGAACGAGAACGGCAGGCCGACGGGCAGGTCGATCCCGTCGACCGCCTCCGGCTCGGCACCGGGCGCTCCCACGCGAGTGGGGTTGTAGTAGTTCACGCCGTACCAGTCGAGCCGGCCCACGACGGCACTCAGCTCGTCGTCGGCCCCCTCGGGCAGCAGGGGCGCCAGGGCCGGTGGGTAGTGCCCGCGCAGCAGGGGGTCGGCGAACAGCCAGTTGTTGAGGTCGTCGAACAGCGCGGCGGCCTGCACGTCCTGCTCGGCGTCGCTCGCCGGCCACACCGGTCGGTGGCTGGCGGCTATGCCGACGGAGCCTGCGCCGCTCGCCCGCAGGGCGTCGGCGGCGCGTCCGTGGGCGAGCAGGAGGTGGTGGGCGACGGGAAGCGCCTCGAACATCTCGGTGCGCCCCGGAGCGTGGACACCGAGCGCGTAGCCGAGCATCGTCAGCTCGCGGGGCTCGTTGAGCGTGATCCACCGCTCGACGCGGTCACCGAGTCGGTCGGCCACGACGGCGGCGTACTCCGCGAACCGCTCCACCGTGTCACGTCGGAGCCACCCGCCGCGCTCCTCCAAGGCCAGCGGCGTGTCCCAGTGGAACAGCGTCGGGACCGGACGGACGCCCCTCTCGCACAGGGCGTCGACGAGCCGGTCGTAGAAGTCCAGCCCCGCCTCGTTGACGGCGCCCGAGCCCTCGGGAAGCACCCGCGGCCAGGAGACGGAGAACCGGTAGGCGTCGACGCCGAGCCGCGCCATGAGCGCGACGTCCTCGGCGTACCGGCGGTAGTGGTCGCAGGCGACGTCGCCGGACGTCCCGTCGTGGATCGCGCCGTCGCGCCGACAGAAGGCGTCCCACGACGACGGCCCGCGTCCGTCGGCGTCGACGGCACCCTCGACCTGGTAGGCGGAGGTGGAGACACCCCACCAGAAGTCGCCGGACGTGTTCCACTCGCTCATGGGCCCCACCTCATGGCCACAGTCTGCGAGCCGCGAGATTTCACTGTCAACGCGTGTGGACGCTTGACGTGGACGTTTGCCCAACTCAGGCTGTACCTGCCGCTCCACGAAAGGGACCCCATGACCGCGAGACAGTCCCTGCGAGGCCGCCGTGGGTGAGGGCCCCGCGGTCGAGGTGGCCCACGAGCCGACCGAGCGCGTCTCGCGCTGGTGGACCCTGCGCTTCTCCCTCGCGTGGCTCGGCATCTGGATGGCCATGCTCGTCCCCATCCAGCTCGCCCTGCCCGATCAGCTCTACGACATCGACTACGCCGACCGCCTGAGGAGCTTCGGCATCGTCAACGCCGCCGCCGGAGTCGTCACGATCCTGATGCTGCCGTTGTTCGGCGCCTGGTGCGACCGCACGACGTCACGGCTCGGACGTCGACGCGTGTGGGTGCTGGGCGGCACCGCGACCTTCGCTGTCGCACTCTTCCTGCTGGGGATGCAGGAGCACGTCGCGGGCGTCGTGGTGCTGTGGGTGCTCGCGACGCTGGGCTACCTGATGATGTCCGCCGGCCTGTTCGCGGCACTCGCCGACCAGGTGCCCGATGAGCAGCGCGGCTCCATGTCGGCCGCCCTGTACGGGCCGCAGGCCGTCGCGATCGTCGTCGGCATCCTGCTCGTCGGCGGGCTGGGGCACCAGGCCCGCTACGCCGCCCTCGCCGGAGCCCTCGTGGTCCTCACGCTGCCGTTCCTGCTGCTGCACCGCGACGCGGCGTCGGCCCCCCGGCCGCCGCGGGCTCGCGGGTCACTGCGGGAGGCCCTGGGTCGGCTGTGGATCGACCCGCGCGAGCATCCCGACTTCGGCTGGGTGCTCGGCAGCCGACTCCTCGTCAATCTCGGCAACGCCCTCGGCACCGCGCAGCTGCTGTTCTTCCTGCGGGACGCGCTGGAGGTGCCCGACCCGGAGGCCAGCCTGCTCGAGCTGACGCTCGTCTACCTCGCGGCGACGCTCGTCGCGACGTTCGGGGGCGGCTGGCTCTCCGACCGGCTCGGCCGACGCCGGGTCTTCGTCGCCCTCGCTGCCGGCCTGCAGGCATGCGGTGGCGTCCTGCTCGCCGTCGACCCGTCGATGGGTTCGGCGTTCGTCGCGGCCGGGCTGTTCGGCGCCGGTTACGGAGCCTTCATGTCCGTCGACCAGGCGCTCGCCACCGCCGTGCTGCCCGAGGCCGAGGACCGCGCCAAGGACCTCGGCATCATGAACATCGCCTCCGCGGCACCGCAGTCGTTCGGCCCCATCGTGGCCGCCGTGGTCATCGGCACGCTCGGCGGCTACGCCGCGCTGTTCGTCGCCGTGGGCGTGGTGACGACGCTCGGCGCGCTCGCCGTGTACCGGGTGCGCAGCGTCCCGTGACGCGACGCCCCGGCCAGGACGATCCTCAGCGAGGCGCGCTCGAGGCTCCCCGGCCTCCTGAGCGGTTCCGGTTCCGGTTCCGGTTCCGGTTGCCGCCGGAGGGGCCGCCGCCGTCGGGGCGACGGCGCTGCTGGCCACCCTGGCCCCCGCGTCCCTGACCACCCTGACCCCGACCGCCGCTGCGGGAGCGACCACCGGAGTGCTGGCGGGCCTGGCGGGGCTCGGGCAGCGTGCCGCTCTCGGCGAGCGTCTCGGCGTTGAGCGTCTGCGGCAGCGACGCGGACCGGTGCTGACGGGCGTTGACGCCGGCCTTGGACTGCAGCGCGACGACGTCACGCAGGTCCTCCGGCGTCGTCATGGTCACGACCGTGCCGGACTCACCCGCGCGGGCCGTGCGGCCGGAGCGGTGCGTGTAGGCCTTGTGCTCGGCGGGGGCGTCGTAGTGGACGACGAGGCCGACGTCGTCGACGTGGATGCCGCGGGCGGCGATGTCGGTGGCGACGATGACCGACGCGTCACCAGAGCTGAACCGGGCGAGGTTGCGCTCACGACGACGCTGGTCGAGGTCGCCGTGCAGGTCGACCGCCTCGATGCCACCGTTGCTGAGCTGCTTGGCCAGTCGGGAGGCACCGCGCCGGGTGCGGGCGAAGACGATGGTGCGCGGGTTCTGCTCCAGCAGACGTCGCGCCGTGGCGAGCTTCTCCGGCCGGTCGCTCACGATGACGTGGTGCTCCATCGTGCCCTCGTCGGTGACGGCCGGCTCGATCTCGTGGAGGACGTGCTGCGGCAGGTGACGCTGCACGAGCTTGTCGACCTCCCCGTCGAGCGTGGCCGACAGCAGCAGCCGCTGCGCGTTCTTGGGGGTCTTGGCGAGCAGGGCGTCGACAGGCTTGAAGAAGCCGAGGTCGCACAGGTGGTCGGCCTCGTCCAGGATGGTGATCTCGACCTGGTCGAGGACGCAGGCGCGACGCTCGACGAGGTCGCCGAGACGGCCGGGCGTGGCGATGAGCAGGTCGACACCCTCCTTGAGGGCCTTGATCTGCCGGTTGATCGGGATGCCGCCCAGCACCGTGCCGACGCGCAGGTTGAGCGCCGAGGCGAGCGGACGCAGTGCGCGCTCCACCTGGGTGGCGAGCTCGCGGGTGGGGACCAGGATCAGGCCGCGCGGCGCCTTGCTCTGCGCCCGGCCGCCGGCCAGGAGGTCGAGTGCAGGGATGCCGAAGGACAGCGTCTTGCCGGAGCCGGTCTTGGCGCGACCGAGCACGTTGTGCCCCGCGAGCGCGGAGGGCACGACGACCTGCTGGATCGGGGTCGGGGTGACGATGCCCTCGCGGGCGAGCGCCTTGACGAGCGGCTTCGGAAGGCCGAGCTCGGTCAGGGAGGAAGCAGGGGACGGCACACGGCCGTCGGGGGTGTGGTTCACAGATCTCTCAGACGATGAGGTCGGCCGCTTCGGGCACGGCAGCGCCGTGTTCACGAACTGACAGCGCTCACGAACTGTGGGCTCGGATCGGGCCGAGCCGGGAGGCCGACGGGTTTCTCCCCCACGCACCTTCGTGCAGAGGGGACCCCCACCTTCGCGGAGCGCACCTGGGTGCCGGAGGGAGGGCTGCGATCGCGGGCCGCGACGCAACACCGTCAGTCTAGCAGTCGCAGGTGGGGGCGAGGTGGCGCCGACGCGGTGCCGCTGGTCACAGGACGCCTGCCCGCTCGGCCCCGGCCCTCAGTCGCGCGAGCGCACCGTCATCGCGGCGAGCCCGCCGACCACCGCCAGGACACCGATCGCCAGCAGGGCGAGCAGGTCCGGGGCCCCGGCGTCCGGCAGGGCGCTCCCGTCGCGGGCGCCGGCGACTCCCGAACCGCGTCCGGACGGCCCCTCGGCCGACGCGGCGTCGCCCTCCGGAGCGGGCGTCGGACCGGCCGAATCGTCGTCCCCGTCTCCCCCGCCGGGCGGTCCGGTCTCGCCGAGCTCGCTCACCTCGAAGAACGTCGTCGTGCCCGAGACCTCGTTGCCGACGACGACGAGCGCGGAGCCCGTGGGCGAGTCCTCGGCGGAGACGAACTCCAGCCCCTCGGGTCCCAGGTCACCGGCGGCGTCGAGCACCTCGCGGGCCGCGGCGTCGTCGGGAGCGGCCTCGATGTCCTCCTCCGCTGAGACCCCGAAGTCCCGGTGGTTGACGTACCCGACGTACGACGCATCGGCCGGGTCCGTGACGTCGTAGGCGATGACGCCGCCCACCCGCTCGAACCCGATGAAGGCGTACGTCCGGTCACCCACCGTGCCGATCGTCAGGTTCTCCGGCTCCGGACCCTTGTCGTCGCTGCGGCCCTCGAGGTTCGACTCGCTGTGGTTGGAGTTGAAGTGCTCGGGCAGGACGGCGGCGACGACGCGCTCGAACTCCTCGCCGGAGTCGAAGACCAGCTCGCCGTCGGTGGTCCAGATCGAGAACGAGCGACTGCCGAAGGCGTGCAGCTCCTCGATGCAGTCGCCGTCGTCGGACAGGCCGCTCGCGATGCTGACGTTGAGCCGGCCCAGCTGGTCGTCGGCGGTGAGGCCGGCGGCCGGGCTGTCGTCGCACAGCCCTGGTGCGCCGTCCTCGCCGAGGTCCTTCACCCGGACGGCCTCGGTGTAGTCGCCCCACTCGCGGGCATCGCCCTCGTTGGCGGTGACGAGGTAGGTCTCGCCACCCGCCTCGTAGGACTCGATGCCGTCCGGCTGCTGGAGCCCCAGCACCGGCCAGGTCTCGATCGCGACGCCACCGTCGCGGTCGGAGGGATCGAGGCCCCGTCCGGCGACGGAGTGGTCCTTGGCGCCGAGGGGCCAGACGTCCAGCACACGCACGGTGTCGAGGTCCACGACGGCGACGGCGTTGGCCTCCTGCAGCGCGGCGTACGCGACGTCGCCGGAGGGGTCGACGGCGACGTACTCGGGCTCGAGGTTGGTGGAGACCCGACGCCCCTCGTCGAGCACCGGGCCGAAGACCCGCACCTGCTCGTCGAGCGTGCGGTCTCCGTCGGGGTCCCACGCACGGAAGTCCGCGGTGGCCACGGCGTCCTGCGTCGGCACGCCGACGTCCGCGGGCAGGTCGACGACACCCACCGAGCCCTCGGGGTCGACGCTGAAGTCCTCGCTCGGCTCACCCTCGTTGGCCACGACGGCACGGGATCCGTCGGGAGTCAGGGTGACCATGTCCGGCAGCGCGCCCACCCGCACGGCCCCGAGCACGTCGAGCGAGGCCGCGTCGGCGAGCACGAGCCAGCCGGGATCGGTCTTGACGTCGGACTCGACGGCGACGACGGCCAGGCCGTCCTCGCGCACGGCGATGGAGTTGGCCACTGCGCCCTCGGGGACGGTGGAGCCGTCAGCGGACTCGGTGCCCGCCAGCGGCAACGACGTCTCGAGGGTCGGTTCGGTGGGATCGGCCGCGTCCAGCACGTCGACGGTGCCCGACTCAGCGTTCACGACGAACGTGCGATCCGTCCCGGCGTGGAAGGTGACGATCTCCGCGGCGCTCGCGTCGAAGACTCCCGTGCGGTGGGTGCCGAGGGGTTCGAGGGCGATGCGGGCACCGTCCGCCGCGTCGTCATGGTGCGGAGCGGCGAGGGCGGTCGTCGAGAGGGAGACGACGGTGAGGGTCAGGCCGGTGAGGACGGCGATGCGTCGTGTCGTGAGGGGCACCGGCGGCACGCTAGGGCTCGTGCATGGCGCCCCGGTGACGTCGGGATGAACGCAGCGCGGACCGGCCTGCCGTCACTCGGCCAGCAGGTCGGCGTACTCCGGGTTCTCCTCGACGAACTTCTTGACGTAGGGGCACTGGGCGATGATCTTGTGCCCGGCCTCGCGCTCGGCGTCCAGGGCGGAGCGCACCAGGATCCCCGCGTAGCCCTTGCCACCGTGGGCAGGATCGACCTCGGTGTGGACGTAGCGGTGCACGCCGTCACCCGCGTGCTCGTAGTGCGTGGAGCCGACCACCTCGCCGTCGACGATGATGTCGTACTCCGGCTTGCTGGCGTCCTGCACGACGGTGACGACGGGTGACTCTTCGCTCATGATGGCTCCTCGGGTGTGGGGACGGTGGTGGTTCAGAACAGCGTGACGAGCGCGAGCATTCCGATGGCGAGGCCCAGTGCGAGGGAGACGGCCACCAGCACGACGTGCACGGTGAGGAAGCGGGTGGCCCGGCCCTGCTCGTCGCGCGCTCGCGGGTCCTTGAGGACCCGCTTGAGGAACTGCGGCCACACGATGAGGTTCCAGACCCCGGCCGCCAGCAGCAGCAGGGACCATCCGACGGGCAACTCCATGGCTCGACCCTATGACACCTCCGCCACCGGGCCGCGGCGTCCGTCACCTGCTGTTCATCGGCGATCCACGTCGCGGTCCGCCGGCGTGCCTACCGTCCACGGGTCGGGGCGAGTCCGCGCCCCCACGCATCGGAGGACTCTCGTGACGATCACACCCGAACGCCGCCTACTCCCCGTCGTGACCGGCGACGGTCCCGCCGTCCCACCCTGCGCATCGGGCCGAGCGGCCATGACGTGCCGGTACCGGTGCGGCGACGCCTGTGCGCACGAGGCACCCAACACCAGCGGGAACGAGACGTTCGCCGACGTCATGGCCCGGGCCGCGAGTCGTCGCGGCGTGCTGCGTGCCGGCGCGGTGATCGGCGCCGCCACCGCCACCACGGTGGCCCTGTCCGGCCCCGTCGCCGCCGCACCCGTCACGGCGCCGACCGGCCGTCACCCGCGTCCCCCGAAGCCCGG
>JBQGDU010000568.1:0-7232 GCA_052039245.1 Aeromicrobium sp.
CAGCGCCCTCGTGCACGACGCCAAGGAGCGTGCACGCAACGATCCCGACGGTGCCGCCGCCCTGATCGGCCTGGCAGGCGACCTCGACGCCATCACGGGCCCCATGGTCACCGAGCTGGCTCAGCAAGGGGACCCGGTCAGCATCGAGCTCCTCGCCGGGCTCGGTCGCTGGTTGGGCGAGGGTTGCGCCGACCTCGCCACCGTGCTCGATCCCAGCGTCATCGCCATCGGCGGTGGTGTCGGTGCCGCGCAGGACCTGCTCATGGGGCCGGTCCGCGAGTCCTTCCTCTCCCACCTGCCCGCCAGCTCCCACCGCGGCATCGCCGAGATCCGCCTCGCCACGCTCGGCCAGGACGCCGGACTGGTGGGCGCCGCCGACCTCGGACGACAGGTCACGGGTGAGCAGGCCCACGCGGAGCCCGCGGACGGCTGATGGCACAGCGAGCACAGAAGTCCCGCCTCCTCGCGGAGCGGCTCGCGATCGGCATCGACATCGGCGGGACCAAGATCGCGGCCGGCGTGGTCGACGAGGACGGTCAGGTCCTCGCCCGCACCCGGCAGCGGACCCCCAGCACCGAGCCCGACGCCGTGCTCGACGCCATCGTGGAGGTCACCGAGACCCTGCGCGCCGACCACCACGTCACCGCCATCGGCATCGGTGCAGCGGGGTTCGTGGACGCCACCCAGTCCACCGTCGTCTTCGCCCCCCACCTCGCGTGGCGCAACGAGCCGCTGCGCGATCGCGTCTCGCGCCGTACCAAGCTCCCCGTCCTGGTCGACAACGACGCCAACGCCAGCGGCTGGGCCGAGTGGCGCTTCGGTGCGGCGCAGAACGAGCCGGACCTCGTCCTCATCACCCTCGGCACCGGGATCGGGGGTGCGCTCGTGATCGACGGACAGCCCTACCGTGGCCGGTTCGGCATCGCGGGGGAGTTCGGTCACATGCGGGTCGTCCCGGACGGCCGCCCCTGCGAGTGCGGAAACCTCGGCTGCTGGGAGCAGTACGCCAGTGGGCGCGTGCTCAGCCGGTTCGCCGCCGCTCAGGTCGCCGACGGGACCTCGCTCGGCCGTCGACTGAGCGAGGTGGCCGACGGGCCCCAGCACGTCGAGGGCAAGCACGTCACCGAGCTCGCCCGCGAGGGCGATGAACGGTGCCGCGAGCAGATCGCCGAGGTCGGCCGCTGGCTCGGCATCGGCATCGCCGATCTCTCCGCCGCCCTCGATCCCGGACTCTTCGTCATCGGCGGTGGCGCCGGCGACGCACGAGAGATGCTGGTGGGACCTGCCAGGTCCAGCTACGAGGAACAGCTCACGGGCCGGGGGTACCGGCCCACTGCGCGAATCGTCGGTGCCCACCTCGGCCCGGAAGCGGGACTGGTCGGGGCGGCCGACATGGCTCGCATCACAGCACGGCGCCGTCGTCCGGCCAGTCCGGGTGGGAGGGTCCGCGTTCGGGGAGCTGCGAGATCAGGTAGATCGCCCCGGCGACGACGATGAGTCCGGCGGTCAGCAGCACCGGCCCGGAGAGCCAGACGTTGAACAGCGTGCACAGCGCCAGGACGGAGGGCGTGCCCAGCACCGCCATCCAGGCCAGCGCACGACCGCGGTGCCACGGACCCGAGGGCCCACCCGGGACCTGACGATAGAACTGCTCCTCCGCGGAGTCCGGGTCGTCGTCGGACAACAGCTCCGGGGGGATCTCCGGTTCGTCGACGGACTCGGCCTCCGGCTCGATCGGGACGTCGATCAGGCCCGGATCGTCCCAGTCGAGATCGAGGCCGCGCACGATGTCGTCGAACTCGTCGTCGCGCCGATCGCCCTCAGCCATCGTCGACCGTCCCTGCCACGTGCTCGTCGATGAACGCCGCCGACCGTTCGTGGATCAGCTCAGCGTCGTGGTCGAGGGTCGCGACGTGGAAGCTGTCGGCGAGGTCGACGAACTCCGCCACCGGAGACCCCACGCGGGCGCGCACCAGGTCGATCGTCTGCCCGTCCACCACGTGGTCCTGGGGCGAGCGCAGGAACAGCAGGGGAGCGGTGACCTCGGGCAGGCGGGGCACGACGTCGTCCCACATCTGCATCATCGAGTGCAGCGCCTTGTGCGGTGTGCGGGGGTACGCGCGTTCGTCCTGGCCGGGCTTGGCGATGTCGTTGCCGATCGCCGGCGAGGACGGGACCACCCACTTCAGGAACGGCACGAGCCGCAGCATCGGGTTGCCCATCGCGAGCGCCGGGTTCACGACCACCACCGCGTCGACGTCGTCGGGGTGCATGGCCGCCAGGCGGAGCGCGAGTGCCCCGCCCATCGACAGGCCGCCGACGACCACTCGCTCGCTGCGCTCCCGCAGGGCCAGGAACTCCCGCTCGAGTGCGCCGTACCAGTCCCGCCAACGCGTGGTGTTCATCTGTTGCCACGTGGTGCCGTGCCCGGGCAGCAGCGGCACCCGCACGGTGTGTCCACGCTCGGCCATGGCCCGGCCCCAGGGCACCATCGAGGCGGGCGATCCCGTGAAGCCGTGACTCAGCAGCACTCCGACGGGCCCGCCGTCGGCGGAGAACGGCTCGGCGCCGGGCACGATCGAGGTCGAGGAGGTCATGTCCTCATCCTCCCTCATCGGTCCGAGAACCCGCCAGGGACGCGGTCTCCCGCGGACGACGTCCGTCGCCGCGCTCCGTCGCGCCCGCCCCCGTGGGAGGCCGTCGTGCCATTGGCCGCCCACGGCCCTGCACCCCCGCCCGGCGGGTAGAGTCCGAGTGATTCGCGGAGGAGGCGACGAGTGTTCTACTGGTTCCTGAAGTTCCTGGCGCTGGGGCCGTTGTTGAAGGTGATCTTCCGTCCGTGGGCCGAGGGAACCGAGAACGTGCCGTCGTCCGGACCCGCGATCCTCGCGAGCAACCACCTCTCCTACAGCGACTGGCTCTTCATGCCGCTCGTCATCCCCCGGCGGGTCACCTTCGTGGCCAAGGCTGAGTACTTCGAGACCCCCGGGATCAAGGGTTGGCTCCAGAAGAAGTTCTTCTCCGGGTCCGGGCAGGTACCCATCGACCGATCGAGTGGCTCCGCAGCGGCCGGTGCCATCAAGACCCAGCTGCGGCTCCTCACGGAGGGGGAGATCTGCGGGATCTACCCCGAGGGCACCCGGTCCCACGACGGCCGTCTGTACCGGGGCCGCACCGGAGTCGCCCGTCTCGCCCTCGAGGCGAAGGTGCCGGTCATCCCCGTCGCCGTCATCAACACCGACGTCGTCGCCCCGCCGGGCAAGGTGTTCGGCAAGATGGCCAAGCCGGGGGTGCGGTTCGGCGAACCGCTCGACTTCAGTCGGTACGACGGACTGCAGGACGACCGCTTCATCCTGCGCGCGATCACCGACGAGATCATGTACGAGATCATGCGACTCTCCGGCCAGGAGTACGAGGACCTCTACGCCCAGGACGCCAAGAAGCGCGAGAAGGAGCTCGAGCGCGAGGCCGAGAAGGCCGCGGCGCGCGCTGAGTCCGACGAGGTCTGGGACGAGATCCGACCCGAGTGAGGGCGCGGTCCCGCACGATGCTGTGACGTGCGGCACAGTGGACCCATGAAGATCGGGATGCTGACCGGAGGCGGGGACTGCCCCGGCCTCAACGCCGTCATCCGTGCCGCGGTGCGCAAGGGCGTCCAGGAGTTCGGGCACGAGTTCGTCGGCTTCCGCGACGGTTGGCGGGGACCGCTCGAGGACGACACCATGCCGCTCGACGTCGATGCCGTCCGCGGCATCCTGCCCCGTGGCGGGACCATCCTCGGCTCGTCCCGCACCAACCCGTTCGCCGTCGAGCAGGGCGTCGAACGCATCACCGAGACGCTGAGCGCGCACGGCTGCGACGCGCTCATCGCCATCGGGGGAGAGGACACCCTCGGCGTGGCCACCCGGCTCGCCGAGCTCGGCGTCGACGTCGTCGGGGTACCCAAGACCATCGACAACGACCTCTCCGGCACCGACTTCACCTTCGGGTTCGACACCGCCGTCATCGGCGCCACCGAGGCGATCGACCGGCTGCACACGACTGCTGAGTCCCACCACCGCGTCCTCGTGGTGGAGGTCATGGGCCGGCACGCGGGTTGGATCGCCCTGCACTCCGGCCTCGCCGGCGGGGCCAACATCATCCTCATCCCGGAGCGGCCGTTCGACATCGAGCGGGTCTGCGCGCAGGTCGAGAGCCGGCTCGCCACCCGATTCGCCCCGATCGTCGTCGTCTCCGAGGGAGCGGTCCCGGCCGATCATGAAGGAGAGGACGGCATGGTGCTCCAGGCGGGAGGCAAGGATGCATTCGGCCACGTGCGGCTGGGGGGCATCGGCGAACGGCTCGCCGCCGAGATCGAGCGCCGGACCGGCCAGGAGGCCCGCGCCGTCGTGCTCGGACATGTCCAGCGCGGCGGGACGCCCACTGCGTTCGACCGGTGGCTCGCCACCAGGTTCGGCCTGCACGCCGTCCAGGCCGTGCACGACGGTGACTTCGGCGTCATGACCGCGCTGCGCGGCACCGACATCGTCCGTGTGCCGCTCGAGGAGGGCACGCGCGAGCTGAAGGTCGTCGACCCCGCGCTCTACGAGGAGGCCGAGGTCCTGTTCGGCTGACCGGGGTGACGCCGCGGCCGGCTGAGGTTGTCGGAGGCCCCGGCTAGCGTCGGGGCATGTCGCGTCACCACACCATCGACTACATCGAGCTCGGCGTCACCGACCTCGAGCGGACCAGGGCGTTCTACGAGCAGACCTTCGGCTGGGAGTTCGTCGACTACGGTCTCGACTACGCGGGCATCCGGGCTCCGGGCGGCGACGGTGAGGTCGGGGGACTCAACCCGGCGCGCCCTCCGGCCACCGGAGGCGTGCTGGTCCTGCTCTACTCCGACGACCTCGACGCGACGCTCGCCGGCGTGCCGGAGGCGGGCGGCTCCGTCCTCGTCGAGCCGTACACGTTCCCGGGCGGCAGGCGCTTCCACTTCGCCGACCCCAGCGGCAACGAGCTGGGCGTGTGGTCCGCCTCGTGACCGGCCGCCCCGCCGAGGACGTGTGGCAGTACCCGCGACCTCCCGCGATCGACCCGAGCGAGGAGCACGTCGTCATCGAGCTCGGTGGCCGGGTCCTCGCGGACACCCGTTCCGCCGTGCGCGTGCTCGAGACCAGTCACCCACCCACGTACTACCTGCCGATGGACGACGTCGACACCACCATGCTGCGCGAGGCGCAGGGCACGACCTGGTGCGAGTGGAAGGGCGCGGCCAGCTACTTCGACCTCGTCACCGACCAGCGCACCGTGTCGGCTGGAGCGTGGACGTTCCCCGAGCCGACCCCCGGCTTCGCCGCGATCGCCGGCCACCTGGCCGTCTACCCCGGACGGGTCGATCGGTGCACGGTCGACGGGGAGGTCGTGCGTGCCCAGGAGGGTGACTTCTACGGCGGCTGGATCACCTCCAGGGTCCGGGGTCCCTTCAAGGGAGCTCCCGGTACCGGCGGCTGGTGAACCGGTGGCAGGCGCCCCGGACGCAGCGTGGACGCGGTGCGGGACGTCGTGCGCGCCACCGTATCCTTGAGCGGTGAGCATTCCCTCCCTCGACGACCTCCGTGCGATCGGGGCTGCCCAGCAGCCCACGTACGGCGACCCCGCCGCCCGCGATGCCGCGGTCGACACGTTGCGCCGGATGCCCCCGCTCGTCTTTGCCGGCGAGTGCGACGACCTGCGTGAGCGTCTCGCCTCCGTCTCCCGCGGAGAGGCGTTCCTCCTGCAGGGCGGGGACTGTGCGGAGACGTTCGAGGGCGTCACCGCCGAGAACGTCCGCAACAAGCTCCGCGTGCTGCTCTCGATGGCCGTCGTCCTCACGTACGCGGCCAGCGTGCCCGTCGTGAAGGTCGGCCGGCTCGCCGGGCAGTACGCCAAGCCACGCTCCAGTGACACCGAGACACGGGGCGACGTCACCCTCCCGGCCTACCGCGGCGACGCCGTCAACGGCTTCGACTTCACGCCCGAGTCCCGCGTGCACGACCCGCAGCGACTCGTCGACGTCTACAACGCGTCGTCGGCGACGCTCAACCTCGCCCGTGCCTTCACCACCGGCGGCTACGCCGACCTGCGCCAGATGCACGTCTGGAACACCGACTTCGTCAAGCGCAGCCCCGTCGGGGTCAGCTACGAGCGGGTCGGTGCCGAGATCGACCGTGCCCTCGCCTTCATGGACGCCATCGGAGTCGATCCCGACGAGCTGCACAGCGTCGACTTCTACTCCTCGCACGAAGCGCTGATCCTGGAGTACGAGCACGCGCTCACTCGCATCGACTCGCGCACCGAGAAGCCGTACGACGTCTCCGGGCACTTCGTGTGGATCGGTGAGCGGACCCGCCAGCTCGACGGGGCCCACGTGGAGCTCCTGAGCCACATCGCCAACCCCATCGGCGTCAAGCTCGGCCCCACCACCTCACCCGACGACGCGATCGCGCTCTACGAGAAGCTCAACCCCGAACGGACCCCCGGCAAGGTCTCCTTCATCACCCGCTTCGGTGCCGGCAAGATCCGCGACCTCCTCCCGAACCTCGTCGAGAAGGTCACCGCTGCCGGTCTCGAGGTCGCCTGGATCTGCGACCCCATGCACGGCAACACCTTCGAGGCGTCCTCCGGTTACAAGACTCGTGAGTTCGACGACGTCATCGACGAGGCGCGTGGCTTCTTCGAGGTGCATCGCTCGCTCGGCACCTGGCCCGGCGGCCTCCACGTCGAGCTCACCGGCGACGACGTCACGGAGTGCGTCGGTGGCGGGGCCAAGCTCTCCGCCGACGACCTCTCACGCCGTTACGAGACGCTGTGCGACCCGCGACTCAACCGGGAGCAGTCGCTCGAGCTCGCCTTCCTCGTCGCGGAGATGCTGCGCGAGCGGTAACCGCATCGCGGCTCAGGGTTCGGCACGCCGGTCCTGCTGCCGCCCAGGGCCCGGCACGCTGGTCCTTCTGCCGCCCAGGGCCCGGCATCCCTGCCGAGGGCCTGGTGGGGTTCGTGGTCGGGTAGTGCGGCCGGTGGTGGTCCGGGACGCCGCTGAGGCGTGTCGAGGCCGCGTGTGTCGTGCGTGTCGTGGCCTCGATACGTCCCGCCCAGCTCCTTCGTCGCGGGCGGGACTACTCCCCCAAGCTCTCCGCTGCGCTCCGAGCAGGGGGTACCCCCAGACCACCGCGGTCATGGTGGCTACTCGGCCACCGGTGATGGTCGGGCGG
>JBQGDU010000569.1:0-2746 GCA_052039245.1 Aeromicrobium sp.
GACATCGTCACCCAGACGATCAAGCGCAACGACGACACCATCGTGTTCTTCGGCCACCTGCTCGACCACGGGCCCGGATCCGACGTCGGGCGTGCGTGGATCGAGCGGATGAACGCGATCCACGCCCATTTCCCCCTCCGCAACGCCGACAGCGTCTACACCCTGTCCACGCTTGCGCTCGACCCGCACGAGCTCACCGCCGCGCAGGGTTCCTCCCCGTTCTCCGAGGCCGAACGCGAGGCCCACTGGTGGTTCTGGCGCGATGTCGCCGAGCGGCAGTGCCTCGAGGACCTGCCAGAGACCGCTGCCGAGCTTCGCCAGTGGGCACTCGACTACGAGGCCGCCGAGTACGCGCCGACCGAGGACGGTCGTGCGATCGCCCACGCACTCGTCACAGCCTTCGGGGAGCGCTGCCTGCCGGCTCGGCTCCAGCCTCTGGCGCCGCGCGTGATCTCGGCGCTCTGCCCAGCTCGGCTCCGCGCCGTGCACGACCTTCCCGACGCCGGCCCCATCGTCAGTTCGGTCGTCCGGTTGGGCCTCCGGCTCTACGTCTCCACCGTCGACCTTCGACGCGTGCCGGCGGATCGTTCGCTCGTGGCCCATTTCGGCACGGGCCGGTACGGGGAACGCTCCCCCGAGGAGGTCGGGTACCAGCGTCCGCACCGCGCTCCCGGGCGAGAGGCGTCCGGAGGCACGGGAGCCTAGTCCGTGCTGGGACCACGAGACCAGGCCTCGGGGACCGTCGGCGACGCGTGGGCGCCGGCGACGAGGGTGTCGACTCAGTCGTCGTCGCGCTGGTGGATGTCGGGCACGCCAACGGCCTTTTCCTCAACGCTCTGGCGCTCGTGAACGAGCCGGTAGGTGCGGTTGCGGCTGCGTAGCACCACCGTGGCGAGCATCGCGGACGTGAGCGATCCGAGCAGGACGCCGATCTTGACGTGCTCGTCGGCCTCGCTCGCAGCCCCGAAGGCCAGTTCGCCGATGAGCAGCGAGACGGTGAAGCCGATGCCGGCCAGCAGTCCCAGCCCGATCAGGTCCCACCAGGACAGGCCTTCGTCGAGCTCGGCGCGGGTGAAGCGCGCCATCAGGTAGGTGGCGGTCAGCACGCCGAGCGGCTTGCCCAGGACGAGACCTCCGATGATGCCCAGGGTGATCGGGTCGCCCAGCGCCTCGCGCATCCCGGCGGCGCCCTCGACCGCGACACCGGCAGAGAAGAAGGCGAAGATCGGCACCGCCACCACCGAGGAGAGGGGGCGGATGGTGTGCTCGAACGCTAAGGCGAGCCCGGGCCCGTCCTCGCCGTCGCGCAGCAGCACGGGAACCGTGAAGCCGAGCACGACGCCGGCGATCGTGGCGTGTACTCCGGAGGCGTGGACCAGGGCCCAGGCGACGACGGCGAGCGGGACGAGAAGCCATCCGCTGCGGACCCGGCGCTGCACGAGCACCGCGAACATCGCGATCGGCAGCACGGCGACGAGAAGCCAGACGATCTCCAGGTCACGGGTGTAGAAGAAGGCGATGATGATGATCGCCAGCAGGTCGTCGACGATGGCCAGGGTCAGCAGGAAGATCCGCAGTGCCGAGGGCAGGAACGAGCCCATCACTGCGAGCACGGCGACGGCGAAGGCGATGTCGGTGGCGACGGGGATGGCCCACCCCTCGGTGGCGCCCGCGGCGTTCAGCGAGAGGTAGACCAGCGCGGGGGCGATCATGCCGCCCATGGCGGCGACGATCGGGATGGCGGCACGGCGCGGGTCGCGCAGGTCCCCGGACACGAACTCGCGCTTGAGCTCCAGCCCGACGACGAAGAAGAAGATCGCCAGCAGGCCGTCCGCCGCCCATCCGCCGATGGTGAGGTCGAGGTGCAGCGAGGCCGGGCCGATCGTCGTGTCGCGCACCGACTCGTACAGGTCGGTGGTGTTGGCGGCGACGAGGGCGATGACCGCGGCCCCGATCAGCAGCGCACCGCCGAACGTCTCGGCGCGCAGCAGCTCGCCGATCCGGTGGGTCTCCGTCCACGAGCCGGGGGAGAGCAGTCGGGTGCGGCGAGTGGTCATGTGATGGTCTCCTCGAGGGGTCGGCAGTACGACGCCGACCAGACTTCCCGGCACACCAGCCGCCACTCTACCGCGGGTACGCTCCCGCACATGCCCGATGTCGCGCTCGCCGCACCGAACGAGGCGTCGGCCGACGCCGGGGCCCGCGTCGCCGAGTCCGGCGGGAACGCCGTCGACGTCGCGCTCGCGGCCGCGCTGGTGACCATGGTCAACGAAGTGGGGATCGTCTCGCTCAGCTCCGGCGGGTTCGTCACGGTGCAGCCGTCCGACGGCTCGGCTCCGGTCACGGTGGACGGCTGGATGGACAGGCCCGGCCGCGGCGGGGGCGCCGGGCCCGGGGGCACCGCCCTGCACGGAGCGCAGCGTGGGGGTACCTCCCGCGAGCGCAGCGAGTGGGGGCGTGCTCGGAGGAGGGCGGCAGACGGGCAAGGCGGGGGCCCGCGCACGTGGGACGTCCGCACCGAGTACGGCGGTGGTGTCGACATCACGATCGGTCCCGGTTCGGTGGCCACGCACGGCGCCGTGGCCGGGTTCGGGGAGGCGCACCGACGCTGGGGGAGCCTGCCGTGGCGCGAGCTCGTCGCCCCGGCGAGCGCGGTGGCGCGTGGCGGCTTCCGGCGCGGGCCGGCGGCGCGCGACTACCTGGAGGACGTGCCCGACGACCTCTTCGGGTGGGCCCCGGCGAGCCG
>JBQGDU010000570.1:0-5863 GCA_052039245.1 Aeromicrobium sp.
TCATCGACGACGGCGGCGCCAAGGCGTCCGAGGTCTGCGCGGACGACTTCAAGAAGGCCTGCGACGAGGCCGGCATCTCCTGATCGGCGACTTCGGGGGCGGTGCCACACCGCCGCGCGCCCCCCCCCCGTCCCCCGGTCCCACCCTGCGAGGAGTCCCACGAGATGAGCACGTCCCCCCACCGCGAGCCGCTGCTGCAGCTGCGCGGCATCAACAAGAGCTTCGGCGCCGTCCACGTCCTGCACGACGTCGACTTCGCCGTCCACCCGGGCCAGGTGACGGCCCTCGTCGGAGACAACGGCGCCGGCAAGTCCACGCTGGTCAAGACCATCGCCGGCATCTACACCGCGGACTCCGGCGAACGCTTCTTCGAGGGTCGCCCGGTCCGGATCGACGGCCCTCGCGACGCCGCCGATCTCGGCATCGAGGTCGTCTACCAGGATCTCGCCCTCGCCGACAATCTCGACATCGTCCAGAACATGTTCCTGGGACGTGAGGAGATGAAAAGTCTCGTCCTCGATGAGAACGCCATGGAGGCGCGGGCTCGGGAGACGCTCGCCTCGCTCTCGGTCCGGACGGTCAAGTCGGTCCGCCAGAGCGTCGCGAGCCTCTCCGGCGGACAGCGCCAGACCGTCGCCATCGCCAAGTCCGTGCTCTGGAACTCCAAGGTGGTGCTGCTCGACGAGCCGACCGCCGCCCTCGGCGTGGCACAGACCCGACAGGTGCTCGACCTCGTGCGGCGCCTCGCCGAGCAGGGACTCGGCGTCGTGCTGATCTCGCACAACATGGCCGACGTCTTCGAGGTCGCCGACCGCATCACCGCCCTGTACCTGGGGCGCGTCGCCGCCGACGTCGCCACGGCCGACGTCACCCACAGCCAGGTCGTCGAGCTGATCACCGCGGGCCGCTCCGGCAGCCTCGGCATCGCTCCGACCGCCGCCCCCGCCTGAACCGGAGAACCCCATGACCACTACCGAACAGGGCTCGTCGGCGAGCCTCGCCGACACCGACTTCGCCGTCGACGCCCGTCAGGTCAACACCCTCGGCGAGGCGGCCAAGGCCTACGTCACCCGCATCCGCGGTGGCGACATGGGCGCTCTGCCCGCGACCCTGGGGCTCGTCGCGCTCTTCATCGTCTTCACCGTCGCGAGCAGCTCCTTCCTCACAGCGCTGAACATGGCGAACCTGATCACCCAGGCCGGGGCGATCTGCGTCCTCGCCATGGGTCTCGTGCCCGTCCTGCTGATGGGCGACATCGACCTGTCCGCCGGAGTGGCAGGCGGCGTCTGCGCGGCGATCGCCGCCCTTGGCATCACCAGTCAGGGTCTGCCCTGGTACGTCGCCGTCGCCGGGGCGGTCGCCTGCGGCCTGTTGATCGGCTTCGTCATCGGGCTGCTCGTGGCGAAGCTCGGGATCCCGTCCTTCGTGGTGACCCTGGCCTTCTTCCTCGCGCTGCAGGGCGTCACGCTGCGACTGATCGGCCAGGGCGGCTCCGTGCGCGTCGACAACCCGGTGCTGCGCGGCATCACCATCAACACGATGCCGGTCCTGGCGGGCTGGGTCATCGCGATCGCCGTCGTCGTCGCCTATGCCGGACTGTCGCTGCTGCGGCACCGCACACAGGTCGCGCGCGGACTGCAGCACGAGCCGTTGAGCGTCGTCCTGTTCAAGAGCGGGGGACTGGCTGTCATCGTCCTCGGCGTCACGGCTGTCCTGAGCGTCAACCGCAGCCGCAACCCGAACTTCCCGATCGAGGGCGTGCCGTACGTGCTGCCGCTGGTGGCGGTGCTGCTGATCCTCTGGACCTTCGTGCTCACCCGCACCCGGTACGGGCGCCACGTCTACGCGGTGGGTGGCAATCGTGAGGCGGCGCGGCGCGCCGGCATCAACGTCGACCGCATCCGCGTCTCCGTGTTCATGATCTGCACCTCGATGGCCGCGGTCAGCGGCATCATCGCCGCCTCGTACGCCGGCAAGGTCTCACCGTCCTCCGGCGCCGGCAACACGCTGCTCTACGCCGTGGGCGCCGCCGTCATCGGTGGCACCAGCCTGTTCGGCGGCAAGGGCAAGGCGCGGGACGCCGTGATCGGTGGTGTCGTGATCGCGACCATCGCCAACGGCCTCGGACTGCTCAACCAGGCCAGCTACATCAACTTCCTGGTCACCGGCGGGGTCCTGCTCCTCGCGGCCAGCGTCGACGCGGTCTCGCGCCGCCGACGCTCCGCCTCGGGCCTGGGCTGAGACCGTGGTGCGGGCGGGAGCGGGCACCAACCAGGAGGCGGTGCGCCGCCACAACCTCGGGACCGTGCTCGGTCACGTGCATCACGCCGGACGGATCTCCCGAGCCTCGCTGACCACGATCATGGGGCTGAACCGGAGCACGATCGCCGGGTTGGTCAGCGAGCTGGAGTCACTGGGACTCACCGAGCAGGATGCGCCGAAGGGCGCGCGCAACGGAGCCGGACGGCCCTCGCCGGACGTCGTCCCGGCGCGTGACGGGGCCTACGTCCTGGCGGTCGACATCGGTGTGGCGGGCCTGGCCGTCGGGCGCGTCGGCCTCGGCGGGCGGGTCGCCTCGCGGGCCAGCGCGAGCTTCCCCAGCTCACGCACGCCCGAAGCGACGGCCGACGCGGCGGTCGACCTCCTGCGGACCGTGGTGCGCGACGCCCCCCACGGGTCCTCGCTCGTCGGTGTGGGAGTCTCGGTGCCCGGCCTGGTCCGACGCGACGACGGCATGGTGCGACTCGCGCCCAACCTGGGCTGGGTGGACGTCCCGTTCGCCGACGTCCTGCGCGCACGGCTCGGCGTCGAGGTCGGCGTCCGAGTCAGCAACGACGCCGACCTCGGCGCGCTGGCCGAGCACCGGCGCGGCGTCGGCGCGGGGGACACGGACCTCATCTACCTCTCCGGGGACGTCGGCGTCGGTGCCGGGATCGTCGTGGACGGGCGGCACCTGAACGGCGGCGGCGGGTACGCGGGCGAGATCGGCCACCTGCAGATGGATCCGGCCGGCCGCCTGTGCCACTGCGGCAACCGCGGATGCTGGGAGACCCAGGTCGGCGCTCCCGCCATCGCCGAGGCCATCGACTGCCCGCCGGAGCGTGTGGCCTCGCTCGGTGAGGTGCTCGACGAGCTGTCCGAGGCCAACGACGCGCTGCGTGACGTGGCGCGAGCCCTCGGCCGTGGCATCGCCAGCTCGGTGAACCTGTTGAACCCACAGGTCGTGGTGCTGGGCGGGTACTTCCGGTCCCTCTACCCCCTGGTGACGCAGGAGACCCAGGAGGCGTTGACGGCCCACACCCTGGTGGCCCCGCACGAGCTCGTCCGTCTCGCCCTGCCGGCCCTGGGTGCCGACGCCGTGCTCGTCGGGGCGGCGGAGATGGCGTTCGCTCCGCTCCTGGCGGATCCGGTGGCCGGCCTGGCCAACGCACCGCAGGACGCCGGGACGGCGCTCGTCGCCGCGTCCTGATCGCTCATCCGAGGGCGGCGGTACCGTCCAGGACGGGCAGGAGGGCGTGCTCGGCAGCCCCCACGGCAGCTGCCTCGATGCCGAGAGCTCCCGGCCGCAGGTCCGGACGGTGTCGATCAGCCGAGGGGAGCCGTGCGTCGATCACCTCGCGGGCCGTGGGCAGCAACCACGGGGCGAGCGGCGCGAAGTAGCCACCCAGCACCACGGCGCCCGGGTCCAGAACCGAGCTCAGGGACGCGATGCCGTGGCCGAGATGGACGGCCAGGTCCTGGAGGGCGCTGCGCACCTTCTCGTCGTGCAACGCGCGAGCGGCGACGGCGCCGGCTGCACTCGTCGGGTCCTCGTGCTCGGCCTCGCCCACGGCGGACAGCATGGGGCGGAGCCCGACGGTGGCCTCCCAGCAGCCGCGTCGGCCACAGCCGCAGACGGCGTCGGTGCGACCGAGAGGCATGTGTCCCACCTCGCCCGCGAAGCCCCCGCCGCGGACGAGCCGACCATCCTCGATGATGCCGGCGCCGATGCCGACCGTCCCGGTGATGTACAGCGCGTGCCGGACGTCGAGCGCAGCCCCGTGACTCGCCTCGGCGACCGCGGCGAGGTTAGCGTCGTTCTCCACCGCCACCTCGAGGCCGAGACGGGCGGACAGCTCGCCGCCGGGCGCCGCGTCCTCCCACCCCAGGTTCGGCGCCCAGGAGACGGTGCGCCGGTCGAGGTCGACCAGACCGGGTACCGCGAGACAGGCGCCTGCGACCCGCTCGCCGACGTCCTCCAGCACTGAGGCGGCCAGGTCGCCGACGCTCTCCAACGGCTGCTGACCCGCGGGGGTGGTCCGGGTGAGCACGATGTCTCCGGCGAGGTCGACGAGCGCCGCCGCGACGTAGTCGACGTTGGCCTCGAGCCCGAGACCGAGCCGTGAGGCACGCACCAGCGAGACCGGCCGGGACGGCCGGCCGCGCAACGAGCTCGTCGGCTCGCCGTCCTGGACGATGCCCTGCTGCTCCAGGTCCGTGACGATGGCGCCGACAGTGGCCTTGGCGAGTCCGGTCCGTTCAGCGAGCGCTGAGCGGCTGGCCGGCCCCGCACCGCGCAGGTCCCGAAGGACGTGCGCAGTGTTGAGCCGGCGGAGCCGTTCGGTGCCCGTGGCGGGGCCGGTCGTGGTCACCGCACGCCGTAGAGATGCTCGAGAGCGAGCTGGTCGAGTGCCTCGAAGGCGGCACCACGCGCGCCGAGGGTCTCGACGTCGGGGTCGGCCTCGGCCTGCACCTCGCGCCAGCCCTCGCCCTCGGCGACGGTCGGCACAGCCAGCTCGGGCAGACGCGCCGCCTCCAGAGCGGCAACGACCTCGGGGTCGCTGCGGAAGGCGCGGGACTTCTCCCGCAGCACGAGGTAGTTCGTCATGCAGGCAGCGGCCGCCACCCACACGCCGTCCTCGTCCTCGGTGCGCGGGGTCTTGAAGTCGAAGTGGACCGGCCCGTCGTAACCGCCGCGGTCGAGGGTGTCGACCACCCAGAACGCACCGCGGACGTTCCCGGCCCCGAAGCGAAGGTCCTGGTCGTAGCGCGGCCCGTTCTGCCCGTTGAGGTCGATGTGGAACAGCTTGCCCTGCCACATCGCCTGCGCGTAGCCGTGCGCGGCATTGACGCCGGCCATCTCCTCGTGCCCGATCTCCGGGTTCACTCCGACGGACTCAGGCCGCTCCAGCATCTCGATGAACGCCAGGGCGTGGCCGATCGTCGGCAGCAGGATGTCGCCGCGCGGCTCGTTGGGCTTGGGCTCGATGGCGAACCGGATGTCGTAGCCCTGGTCGACGACGTACTCGCCCAGCAGGTCGAAGGCCTCCTTGTACCGCGCGAGCGCGGTCTGGACGTCCTTGGCGGCGCCGGACTCCGCGCCTTCGCGACCGCCCCAGCAGACGTACGTCTCGGCACCCAGCTCGGCGGCGAGATCGAGGTTGCGCATCACCTTGCGGATCGCGAAGCGCCGGACCTCGCGGTCGTTGGACGTGAACCCTCCGTCCTTGAAGACCGGGTGGCTGAACAGGTTGGTGGTGGCCGTCGTGACCGCCAGGCCGGTCTCGGCGAGGCCCTTCTTCCACCGGTCGACGATGCCGTCACGCTCGGTGTCCGACGAGCCGAACGGGATCAGGTCGTCGTCATGGAAGTTCACGCCGTAGGCGCCGAGCTCCGCGAGCTTCTCCAAGGCGTGGACCGGGTCCATCTCGGGGCGGGTGGGCTCGCCGAACGGGTCGCGGCCCGGATAGGCCACGGTCCACAGTCCGAAGGAGAACTTGTCGTCGGGGGTGGGGGTGGGGACGCTCATGCGTTGCCTTTCGTCAGGACCACGGTTCGGTGCGGTCGCGCAGGAGTGCGTAGGCCTCACGCACGGAGGGGAGGG
>JBQGDU010000571.1:0-3717 GCA_052039245.1 Aeromicrobium sp.
CGACTGGCTCGAGATGTACACCCGGGTGATGGAGGTGCCGTACTGGTCGCGCTCGACCGTCACGTCGGCACGCTGGGACGAGGGGTCCGGGCACTGGGACGTCGTCGTCGACCGCGCCGGCGAGTCCATGGTGCTGCACCCGCAGGAGCTGGTCTTCGCCACCGGCATGTCGGGCAAGGCCAACGTGCCGACCTTCCCGGGGCAGGACGTCTTCACCGGGGACCAGCACCACTCGTCGCAGCACCCGGGGCCGGAGGCGTACTCCGGCAAGCGGGCCGTGGTCATCGGCTCGAACAACTCCGCCCACGACATCTGTGGGGCCCTGTGGGAGAACGACGCGGACGTGACCATGGTCCAGCGATCCTCCACCCACATCGTGAAGTCTGACTCGCTCATGGAGATCGGCCTCGGCGACCTGTACTCCGAGCGTGCACTGGAAGCGGGCATGACGACGGAGAAGGCCGACCTGACCTTCGCGTCCCTGCCGTACCGGATCATGCACGAGTTCCAGATCCCGCTCTATGAGCAGATGGCCGAGCGCGACGCCGACTTCTACGCCCGGCTCGAGAAGGCGGGGTTCCGCCACGACGGGGGCGACGACGGTTCCGGTCTGTTCATGAAGTACCTGCGCCGCGGGTCCGGCTACTACATCGACGTGGGCGCCGCAGAGCTCGTCGCCGACGGAGAAGTGGCGCTCGCCCACGGGGACGTCAGCCACCTCACCGAGACCTCGGTGGTGCTGGAGGACGGTACCGAGCTCCCCGCCGACCTCGTGGTCTACGCCACCGGCTACGGCTCGATGAACGGCTGGGTCGCCGACATCGTCGACCCGGCGACGGCCGACCGGGTCGGCAAGGTGTGGGGACTCGGCTCGGACACCACGAAGGATCCCGGTCCCTGGGAAGGCGAGCAACGCAACATGTGGAAGCCGACGCAGGTGCCACACCTGTGGTTCCACGGCGGCAACCTGCACCAGTCGCGGCACTACTCGCTCTACCTGGCGCTGCAGCTCAAGGCCCGCTACGAGGGCATCCCGACCCCGGTCTTCGGGCTGCAGGACGTGCACCACACGGCCTGACCCGGGTGGTGCGCGCCCGGTCGGATTGACGTTCGGCCCCAGGTCCGATTGAGTCAAGGCGCCCCACTCGAGACCCGAGGAGCACCATGTCGGACCTGTTCATCGCCGGAGCATGGCGGAAGGCATCGGACGCGCAGACCCGCGAGATCCGCTGCCCCGCCGACGGCCGGCTCGTCGACACCGTCGCCGAAGGCACTGCCGAGGACGCGGTGGACGCCGTCCGGGCCGCCCGCGACGCCTTCGACAACGGCCCGTGGCCGCGGACGCCGTCTCCGGAGCGCGCCGCCCTGCTCCACCGGGTCGCCGACCGTCTGACGGCCGAGAAGGAGGACGTGGCCAGGCTGGAGGCTCTCGACACCGGCAAGCGCATGGTCGAGGCACGCATCGACATGGACGACATCATCGGTGTCTTCCGGCACTTCGCCTCGCTCGCCCAGGCCGACGCCGGCCGCGTGGTGGATCCTGGGATGCCGGACGTGCGCAGCCGCGTTCAGTACGAGCCAGTCGGCGTCTGCTCGCTCATCACCCCGTGGAACTTCCCGCTGCTGCAGACGTCGTGGAAGGTCGCCCCCGCCCTGGCCGCCGGTTGCACGTTCGTGCTGAAGCCGAGCGAGCTGACACCGTCGACGGCGATCTGGCTGGTCCGTACCCTCGCCGAGGAGGGCCTGCCGGACGGCGCCGCCAACCTCGTCCTCGGCGCGGGGGATCGCGTCGGTGCCGCACTCACCGAGTCGCCCGAAGTCGACCTGGTCTCCTTCACCGGCGGCCTCGTGACCGGGCGGAAGATCATGGCCTCCGCCGCACCCACGGTGAAGAAGATCGCCCTCGAGCTGGGCGGGAAGAATCCGAACATCGTCTTCGCCGACGCCGACCGCGAGGCCGCGATCGACAACGCCCTCACCGCGATCTTCCTCGACTCCGGGCAGGTCTGCTCCGCCGGCGCACGGCTCATCGTGGAGGACTCCATCCACGACGAGTTCGTCGATGAGCTGGTGCGCCGGGCAGCGCAGATCCGTCTGGGCGGTCCGGACGACGACCAGGCACAGACCGGCCCACTCATCAGCGCCGCCCACCGCGAGAAGGTCGAGGCCTACGTGGCGGCCGGGGTGGCAGAGGGAGCCGTGCTGAGGGTCGGCGGCGAACGACCCACCGGCGACGGGCTCGACGACGGCTTCTACTACCCGCCGACGATCCTCGACGGCTGCAGCGCCGACATGTCCTGCGTCCAGGACGAGTCCTTCGGCCCGGTGCTGACCGTCGAGACCTTCACCGGCGACTCCCCCGATGCTCTGGAGGAGGCCGCCGTCTCGCTCGCCAACGACACGATCTACGGTCTCGCCGGCGCTGTCTGGACGCAGGACGCCGGACGGGGCGAGCGCGTCGCGTCACGCCTGCGGCACGGCACCATCTGGATCAACGACTACCACCCCTACGTCCCGCAGGCGGAGTGGGGCGGATTCAAGCAGAGCGGCATCGGCCGCGAGCTCGGCGTCGCCGGACTCGATGAGTACCGCGAGGCCAAGCACATCTGGCACAACACCCGGCCCGCCTCGTCGGGCTGGTGGGACTGAGGAGATCTCGTGAAGCACTACGACTACGTCATCGTCGGCGGCGGATCGGCCGGCTCGGCGATCGCCAACCGGCTCAGCGCCGATCCGTCCACCTCGGTCCTCGTCCTGGAGGCCGGACGCAGCGACCTGCGGGTCGACCCGTTCATCCACATGCCCGCCGCGCTGCCCTTCCCGATCGGCAGCCGGTTCTACGACTGGAAGTACGAGTCCGACCCCGAGCCGTACATGAACGGCCGGCGGGTCTACCACGCCCGCGGGAAGGTGCTCGGCGGCTCCAGCTCCATCAACGGCATGATCTTCCAGCGCGGCAACCCGCTGGACTACGAGCGGTGGGCCCGCGACCCGGGCATGGAGCAGTGGGACTACGCCCACGTGCTGCCGTACTTCAAGCGGATGGAGACCTGTCTCGCCGGTCCCGACGCCTGGCGTGGCGGCTCCGGGCCGCTCAAGCTCACCCGCGGTCCGGCCACCGACCCGTTGTTCGGCGCCTTCCTCGAGGCCACCGAGCAGGCCGGCCACCCCCGCACCGACGACGTCAACGGCTACCGCCAGGAGGGCTTCGCGCCGTTCGACCGCAACGTCTACCGGGGGCGTCGGCTCAGCGCGGCCCGCGCCTACCTGCACCCGGTCAAGGACCGCAAGAACCTCACCATCCACACCCTCTCGATGGTCACGGGCGTCCGGATGAACGGCACCCGGGCCGTGGGCGTGGACTACCTGCGCGGCGGCCGCTACGAGCGTTCCGTCGCCGCCGGCGAGGTCATCCTGTGCGGTGGAGCCTTCAACTCCCCCCAGCTGCTGCAGCTGGCCGGCATCGGCAACCCCGAGCACCTGTCCGCCGCAGGAGTGCGGTCGGTCGTCGACCTGCCGGGCGTCGGGGAGAACATGCAGGACCACCTCGAGGTCTACATCCAGCACGAGTTCAAGCAGCCGGTCTCGATCGGCCCCTGGTTCAACTACTGGATGGCCCCCCTCATCGGCGCGGAGTGGCTCTTCGCCCGCGCGGTGGTCGGTGCCTCGAACCACTTCGAGGCCGGCGGGTTCATCGGGAGCAACGACCAGGTGGCC
>JBQGDU010000572.1:0-5506 GCA_052039245.1 Aeromicrobium sp.
CGTACCTGCACGACTGGTACGCCGGATTCGGCTTCGCTCGCGACGGCTCGGACTTCATGGAGGCCGGCATCCCGCACGTGCCGATGCGAAGGCCCGCCGACTGAGCCACCCGGGTCAGGTCTGGTTCTCGTCCCCGCCGTCGCCGCCGGGCAGACCGTCGTCGTCGCCGGGCAGACCGTCGTCCTGGTCGTCCTGCTCGCCGCCGCCCCCGGACTCGTCGCCGCGCGCCTTGTCGAAGGCCTCACGGATCGAGGCCTCGGCGTCGGCGGAGTACGTCAGCACCCCGAGGCGCGCTCGACCGTACTGGGTGCCGTACTCGAGTCGGTAGTTCTGACCGGAGTCGAGCCGACGTGCACCGCTCTCGGCGCTGGAGATCACGTACTCGAGCGCGTCGACCACCTGTGAGCGGGCTTCCGAGGCGTCGTCGGGGGCCTCCACGCTCTCGAACTCGGACAGGTTGCGCTTCAGCGGCGGGATCATCCGCTTGCGGATGGCGTCACCGTTGGGAAGCGTCCGCTCCGTCACGAACGACGTGGGATCGACCTCGAGCGCCTTGTTGGCCGCGTCGACGAAGGCCTTGCTCTTCTCGGCCTGCTCGGCGAGACCGTCCAGATTCGACAGGTCCGCCTCCGCCTTCTCCTTCAGCTCCTGGGCTCGCTGGTAGGGCTCGGAGTTCTCGGCACCGTACGCGCTGACCTTCTTCAGCTCCGGCACGGACTCCTTGGCGGTGTCGACCGTCTGGGTGATGGACGTGGGGTCGCCGTAGTCCACTCCGGCGAACTGTCCGCCCAGCTCGGACCTGAAGAAGTCGTGCTTCTCCTGGTAGTCCAACGCTGCCTTGTCGGCCACCTCGATCTTCTCGCGCTTCTGGGAGGCGTCGTAGAGCAGATATCCCCCGACGCCGAGTCCGATGAGGAGCGTGGGGGTGAGGATGATGGCGAGCAGCTTGCCCCGAGTCATGGGGGATACCCTACGCGGTCACGGCGGGAACCGCGTGGCGTCTCAGGCCGAACGTGACGGCGTCGACGAGCGCCTCCCACGAGGCCTCGATCATGTTGGCGCCGACGCCGACCGTCACCCAGCTGTCCTTGCCGTCCGTCGTCTCGATCAGGACGCGGGTCACGGCGTCGGTCCCGTGCCCCTGGTCGAGGATGCGAACTCGGAAGTCGATGAGGTGGAACCGCGCCACGTCCGGGTAGACCTGCTCGATGGCGGTCCGCAGGGCGTGGTCGAGCGCGTTCACCGGACCGTTGCCCTCGCCGATCACGGCGAGCCGCTGTCCGCCTGCGCGCAGCTTCACCGTGGCCTCCGCGCTCAGGGTCTCGACGGGTCCGGCGTCCGACCCCGCGGGAGAGGACTCGGCGAGCACCCGCCACGACTCCACGTCGAAGTAGGACGGCCGGACACCGTCCATCTCCTCGGCCAGGAGGAGCTCGAAGGACGCGTCCGCCGCCTCGAAGGTGTACCCCTGCTGCTCCATCCTCTTGACGCGTTCGGTGACCCGGGCGAGCCGCTCGGAGTCGGAGGCGAGGTCGTAGCCCAGCTCGCGGCCCTTGAGCTCGACGGTGGCGCGGCCGGCCATCTCCGAGACGAGCAGGCGCATGTCGTTGCCCACGAGCGCGGGGTCGATGTGCTGGTAGAGGTCCGGATCGACCCGGATCGCGCTCGCGTGCAGTCCGGCCTTGTGCGCGAAGGACGAGACCCCCGTGTACGGCTGGCGGGCCGACGGCGGGTAGTTGGTGATCTCCGCGACGGCGTGGGCGATGCGCGTGGCATCGGCGAGAGCACCCTCGGGAAGCACCGGCCGGTCCAGCTTGAGCTCCAGGTTGGCGACGCTGGTGACGAGGTCGGCGTTGCCGGTCCGCTCGCCGTACCCGTTGAGACAACCCTGCAGATGGGTGGCACCGGCGAGGACGGCCGCCATCGAGTTGGCCACGGCGCACCCGGTGTCGTTGTGGGCGTGGATGCCGACTCTCGCACCGGTGCTGGCCAGGACGTCGCTCACGATCTCCGTCACCTGGTGCGGCAGCATCCCGCCGTTGGTGTCGCACAGCACGGCCACGTCGGCTCCGGCCTCGACGGTGGCGGCCACCACCTCGAGGGCGTAGGCGCGATGGTCGAGGTAGCCGTTGAAGAAGTGCTCGAGGTCGACGAAGACCCGCTGGCCCTCGGACCGCAGGTGGCGCACCGTGTCACGCACCATCGCGAGGTTCTCCTCCAGCGTGGTGCGCAGCGCGAGCTCGACGTGCCGGTCGTGGCTCTTGGCGACAAGGGTGACGACCGGCACCCCGGAGTCCCGCAACGCCGCCACGAGGGGGTCGTCGGCAGCCGCCACGCCGGCTCGCCGCGTGGCGCCGAACGCGGCGAGGGTCGCGTGGCGCAGCTCCAGCTCCTTCGCCGCGAGGGCGAAGAACTCGGTGTCCTTGGGGTTGGAGCCGGGCCAGCCGCCCTCGATGAAGCCGACCCCGAGGTCGTCGAGGTGGCGGGCGATGTGCAGCTTGTCCTGCACGGAGAGGTTGAGCCCCTCCTGCTGGGCGCCGTCGCGCATCGTCGTGTCGTAGACGTGGAAGTCGTCGGTGATCACGGTGGTCGTCCTTCGTCGTGTGCTGCGGTGGGTGACCCAACAAAAAAGCCCCCCAGGTCATGGGAGGCAGCGCGTCGGGCAGTGTTCTGGACTAGAGCCCGGCGCGCCCGTCAATGATGATCGTCAGGTGTCGCACGGAGCTCATCCTAGACTGAGCGGCCTATGACCACCAGACCCGTTCCCGTCCCTCGGACGTGCGAGGTGATGTACGTGGTGCTGACGCCGACGTCGATCGGCTCCGACGACACCCTCCCGCTCCCCCACGCGGCGCTCCTGCGCCACCACGGCACGTCCGAACCGGCCATCGAGCGTCTCGCCGGTCGCGAGCACCAGCACGTCGTGCACGGACGAGTGCCCGTGGCCGGAGCCGCCGAGCACGCCCGGAGCACGCGGGTGGAGGTGCTGCGCCTCGCCGAGGAGAACGACGGGGTCGTCATCGACCTCGCCGTTCCTCGGATCCTGGAGACGGCGTCGACGGACGTCTCCCTCGCTCACGCGACCCAGTGGTACGTGCTCGACGCGGCCACCGTCCTCGACGGCATCCTGCAGACCGACGGACTCGCCCAGTTCGGCCTGCCGGAGGTCCGGGTGCGGGACGTGGCGGCCGACGCGAACGCCGTGACCGGTGCGGTGGTGGCCGGCCTGGCGCACCGCCTCATCGCGGAGTGGCCCGACAACGACCCCGTGGGATCGGCCGCCGTGACCCTGCGCGACATCGCCCGGGGACTGGGCGACGAACAGGCCGACGCCGCACCGACGCAGCCGGCCCTGCCGCTGACGATCACCTACGACGACGCCGACGGCGTCCTGGACGTCACCCTCGACGCCGACCCCGTCCAGGTGCTGTTCGCCTGATCGGGCGATCGACCCGACGTCATCCGGCGACGGCCTCGTCGAGAACGTCGTAGAGGTCCTGCAGCGACTGCGGCTGGATCAGCTCCCCGTCGAGGAAGAAGGTGGGCGTGCCGGTCACACCGGCCCGGGTACCCGCTCGGACGTCCGCCTCGATCCGCTCCTCGACCTGCTCGCTGGCGACGTCGGCGTCGTACTGCTGCAGGTCCAGACCGATCTCCCCGGCGAAGATCCGGAAGGTGTCGTCGTGGTCGCGGTCCTGCTCCCCCCACTCCGACTGCAGGCGGAACATCAGCGAGTACATCTGCTCCACCTCGCCCTGACGTGCTGCGGCCTCCACGGCGCGTGCGGCGGGGCGGGCGTTGCGGTGGCCGTCCATCGGGAAGTAGCGGATCGCGAAGGTCAGCCGTCCCTCGTAACGATCGCGGACTCGTTCCACGGCCGGGTACACCGCGCCGCAGGCCTCGCACTCGAAGTCGAGGAACTCCACCAGCACCGGCGCGCCCTCACCGGCGTCGTCCAGCACGTGCGTGTCCTCATCGATCATCAGGCCGGCGTCGTCGCGAGGGGCCTCCTCGGCCTCCCCGAGCACCTGCGTCAGCACCAGCGCGGCCAGGACCACCGCGGCGACGCCCACGGCCACGGTGGTGATCGCCCTGCGCGACCTGGTCGTGCGTGTCAACGGTCCTCACTCGGCCCAGGGCCTGCCGTGGTCGGCACCGCCTCCACCCTCACGACGTCGCGGCGCCCCGGGAAGTTCCCGAACCGCGACGTCCGCCTCAGGTGCGCGGCGCGAGGTTGGCCAGCACCTCCGGCTGCAGGATCGCGGCGAGCTGCTCCGGCGGCAGGAGGTCTCGCTCGAGCACGAGCTCGGCGACACCTCGTCCCGTGGCGAGTGCCTCCTTGGCGACCTCGGTGGCTGCCGCGTACCCGATGAACGGGTTCAGCGCCGTCACCAGACCGATGGAGTTCTCGACCTCCGCACGCAGCAGCTCCTCGTTGGCGGTGATGCCGTCGACGCAGCGCGCTGCGAGCACCAGCATCGCCTCGCGCATGCGGTAGGTGCCGACCGACAGCGAGTAGCAGATGACCGGCTCGAAGGCGTTGAGCTGCAGCTGGCCGCCCTCCGCCGCCATGGTCACGGTGACGTCCATGCCGATCACCTGGAAGGCCACCTGGTTGACGACCTCCGGGATGACCGGGTTGACCTTGCCGGGCATGATGCTCGAGCCAGCCTGGACGGCCGGCAGGTTGATCTCGTTGAGTCCCGCGCGTGGCCCGGACGACAGCAGTCGCAGGTCGTTGCAGATCTTGCCGATCTTCACGGCCACGCGCTTGAGCGTGCCGGACAGCTGCACGAACGAGCCGCAGTCCTGGGTGGCCTCGATGAGGTCGACGGCGCTCTCCAACGGGAGCCCCGTGATGCCGGCGAGGTGCTCGCACGCCACCGGGACGTAGCCGACCGGTGCGTTCAGCTGCGTGCCGATCGCCGTCGCCCCGAGGTTGATCTCGTGCAGCATCGCGACCGCCTCGCTGAGACGGGAGCGATCCTCGCCGAGCATGACCGCGTAGGTGTTGAACTCCTGGCCGAGCGTCATGGGGACCGCGTCCTGCAGCTGGGTGCGGCCCATCTTCAGCACCCCGCGGAACTCCTCCGCCTTGGCCGCGAAGGAGGCCTCGAGCACCTCCATCGCCTCCAGCAGGGCGTGGGTCGCCTTGATGATGGCGATCTTGACCGCC
This sequence comes from Aeromicrobium sp., assembly GCA_052039245.1. Lineage (GTDB taxonomy): Bacteria > Actinomycetota > Actinomycetes > Propionibacteriales > Nocardioidaceae > Aeromicrobium. The sequence goes on from JBQGDU010000572.1 coordinate 5,177, forward strand.
GTCGGGTAGACGTCGTTCGTGGACTGGCTGAGGTTGACGTGCTCGTTGGGGTGCAGGAAGGCGTAGTCGCCGCGCTCGCGACCGAGGATCTCCAGCGCCCGGTTGGCGATGACCTCGTTGGCGTTCATGTTGCTCGAGGTGCCCGCGCCGCCCTGCATGACGTCGACCACGAACTCCTCGTGCAGCTCACCGGCACGGATCTCCTCGCACGCCTGCTCGATGGCGGCGAAGCGTTCGTCGTCGAGCAGGCCCAGCTCGTGGTTGGTGCGGGCGGCAGCCTGCTTGACCGCCGCGAGCGCCTCCACGAGGAAGGGGCTGTCGCCGATCGGG
>JBQGDU010000573.1:0-2121 GCA_052039245.1 Aeromicrobium sp.
GTCACGGCGCGGTCGTAGCGTCCGCTCGGAACGGATGAATGGGAGGTGTATCGGATGCCACCGTCGGTCGACATCGTGATACGGACCAAGGACCGGCCGGTCGTCCTGCGTCGCGCGCTGCGCAGCGTCGTCGAGCAGACCTTCGAGGACTGGCGCGCGATCGTCGTCAACGACGGCGGCGATCCCCGCGCCGTGCGTGAGGTGCTCGACGGGTCCGGCGCCGAGGAGCGGACGACGATCATCGACCACGCGCCCGCGCGCGGTCGCTGGCAGGCCGCCAACGCCGGGGTCCGCGCCGCCGATGCGCCGCTCCTGGTGCTGCACGACGACGACGACTCGTGGCACCCGGAGTTCCTGGAACGAGCCACCGGCTACCTGACGGACCACCCCGAGGCGATGGGCGTGGTCTCCCGCGAGCAGATCGTCTGGGAGGAGGTGCACGACGACGCCCTCGTCGAGGTGGGCCGGGAGATGTTCCAGCCGCAGCTCACCGCGCCGCTGCTCGGCGACCTCCTGCTGTTCAACCGGTTCGTGCCGATCGGCTTCCTCTACCGACGCGAGCTGCACGAGGAGCTGGGGCCCTACCGCGAGGACCTCGCCGTCGTGGGGGACTGGGACTTCAACCTGCGGGTGCTCTCGCGCTGGCCACTGGAGTTCCTGGCCGACGAGCCCTACGCCTTCTGGCACCAGCGGCGCGGGGTCGTGGAGGGCAGCGCCGGCAACAGCGTGATCGCGGAGAGTCGCAACCACCGTCACTACGACGCTCTCGTGCGCGACGCGCACCTGCGCGAGCTGGTGCAGCGAGACGGCTACGGCGACACCCTCCATCTCACGAAGTTCGTCGACCAGCGCTTCCTGGACCTGGAGCACCACGTGGACCAGGAGGTCCGCGACGCGTCGGCGCACCTGCACCGACGCATCGACGCCCTCGAGGTCGAGCTCACCCGAGTCGTGCGGGAGGCGAGCACGATCGAGCGAGGGCGCCGGTGGCTGCGGCGGAGGGCCGGACGTGCCTGAGCCCTCCCGCGTCGTCGTGTTCCCGGGATGGCGGGACAACCCGTACCTCAACCTGATGTACCTGGCCACGGCGGCCGAGGGCGTCGAGATCACCTACCCCACGATCCTGCAGAGCGTGCTGGCCGTCCTGGCCGAGTCCGGGCCGGAGACCGTCCTGCACCTGCACTGGACCGCTCCGGTGGCGCAGGACGAGGAGGACGAGGACGCGGCCCGCCGCCGGGTCGACGCCTTCACCAGCGCCCTCGCCTCGGCGCAGCGGCGCGGTGTCCGCGTGGTCTGGACCGTGCACAACGTGCTGCCGCACGAGCTGCGGCACCGCGACCTCGAGCTGGCGCTGTGCCGACACCTCGCCGCCACGGTCGACCTCGTGCACGTGATGCTGCCGGGCACCGCGGACGTCGTGGCCGAGGAGTACTCCTTGCCGGCGGACCGGACCGTGCAGGTGCCGCACCCGAGCTACCAGGGTCTGTACGCGCCGCGCGAGGCGGACCGGGCCGAGCATCGGGCGGCGCTCGGCGTGCCGGAGGACCGTCGCTCGGTGCTCTTCTTCGGGCAGATGCGGCCGTACAAGGGGATCGACACACTGCTCGGGGCCCTGGGGCAGCTCGTCGTCAGGGGTGAGGAGCTGCCCACCGTCCTGCTGGCCGGCTCGACGCCGGACGGCGTCGAGGAGCACGTCACCTCCCTGCTGCCCGAGGGGGTGCGAGCGGTGCGGGCGCACCGCTTCATCTCCGACGCAGAGGTGGAGCGGTGGTTCGGGGCCGCGGACGTCGCGGTCTTCCCGTACCGGAGCATCCTCAACTCCGGCAGCGTCCACCTCGCTGCGACGATGGGGGTCCCTGCCGTGATCCCCGGCGCCACCCACCTCGTGCAGCACTTCGCCGACGAGCCCTGGCTGCGCTACCTCGACCCGCAGGACCCCGTGACGTCGCTCGCGGACGTCCTCGCGACCCCCGAGACCTACCACCGCGACGTCGAGGCGATGCGCGCCTTCTCAGACCGGCTCGCTCCGTGGCGCGTCTCCGGCCGTCTCCGGGACGTGCTCACGAGCGTCTGAGCGCCATCCTGCCGGCGCGTCGCCAGGCTCTGCGCACCACGTGGTGG
>JBQGDU010000574.1:0-8744 GCA_052039245.1 Aeromicrobium sp.
CCTGGAGAGCAACCGCGAGCTCGTGCTCCGCAGGCTCGTCGAGTGCCTCGGACGGGACCGCACGCGGCACCAGGTCGCCGAGGTCACCTCGCTCGGTCTGGTGCAGATGACGCGCAAGCGCATCGGTACCGGCCTGCTGGAGTCCTTCAGCGCCGACTGCGACCACTGCAACGGTCGCGGCGTCGTCATCACCGCCGAGCCGGTCGAGCCGAAGAAGGACGACGGCGGGCGGCGTGGTCGACGTCGTGGTGGCCGTGGCGGTGACAGCAACGGCGGCAGCAACGGTAACGGCGGCCAGGGGCGCAACGGTGACTCCGGCAAGGAGTCGTCGAAGGAGTCCTCGAAGGGCGGATCGGCCTCGGGCCAGAAGTCCACCAGCCAGAAGAAGGGCGGCCAGGACTCGGCGGGCGCCCAGGGCGCCGGCGAGGCGGCGGAGTCGGGCAAGGCTGAGGAGTCGGGCAAGGCGGGGGAACCGACGTCCGACGGCGCGGCGGAGAGCTCGCCGGTCCCCGACGAGCGGGAGCCGGCCGCGCCGCAGGGGGGCGAGCCCGAGGGTGTCGTCGAGCAGGCGCCGCCCGCCGAGCAGGACAAGGCCGAGCAGGACAAGCCGGCCACCACCCCCCGCCAGCGCGGACGACGCAAGGCCTCACGGCCGGCCGCGGCGGCCGATGCGACGCCGCCGACCGGTGAGTCGGCTGCGGAAGGGAGTGCCGAGCCCGAGGACTCGGCGCAGGGCCAGACCGCCGCGGAGCCGTCCGACGTGCAGACGGACAAGGCCGACGACCAGCTCGGCACGAGCCCCGTTTTGACCGACGTGCCCGACGCTCCGTAGAATAGGACGTCGGTGCCCGTGCGGCACCGATCCGCATGCCTCGGCCAGGCGTCCGATCGGCGCGGAACCAGAGCTTTTCCCAGACGTAGGGCTCCTCTCCAGCAGAGGGCTCGCCCAGCAGAACCGAGTGAGGAATCCCGTGGTGTACGCAATCGTGCGCAGTGGTGGCACGCAGCAGAAGGTCGCCGTCGGCGACGTCATCGAGATCGACCAGCTCGGCCTCGCCGAGGGTGAGTCGGTCTCGCTCCCGGCCGTCCTCCACGTCGACGGCGACACCGTGACCGCCGATGCGGACTCGCTCGCCAACGTCTCGGTCACCGCCGAGGCGATCGGCGCCGTCAAGGGCCCGAAGATCGTCATCCAGAAGTACAAGAACAAGACCGGCTACAAGAAGCGCCAGGGTCACCGCCAGCGCTACACGCAGGTCAAGATCACCGGAATCGCGAAGTAGGAGCCTGACATGGCACACAAGAAGGGCGCAGCCTCCACCAAGAACGGTCGTGACTCCAACGCCCAACGCCTCGGCGTGAAGCGTTTCGGCGGTCAGCTCGTCAACGCCGGCGAGATCATCGTCCGTCAGCGTGGGACGCACTTCCACCCCGGCACGAACGTGGGCCGCGGTGGAGACGACACGCTGTTCGCGCTCTCGGCCGGCTCGGTCGAGTTCGGCAGCAAGCGTGGTCGCAAGGTCGTCAACATCGTTCCGGCCGAGTACCCGGCAGACCCACCTCGTCGACAGGGGCGGTCCGCAGTTGCGGGCTGCCCCTGTCGCCGTCTCCAGGCTCCTTCATCCCGCCGTCCCTAGGAGGACACCGTGGCCGTCCCGACCTTCGTCGACCGGGTGCGCCTGCTCGTCTCCGCCGGGAACGGCGGTCATGGCGTCGCCTCGGTGCACCGGGAGAAGTTCAAGCCGCTCGGCGGCCCCGACGGAGGCAACGGCGGTCACGGCGGTGACGTGATCCTGCACGTCGCGCAGGACGTCACGACACTGGTCGACTACCACCACGAGCCGCACCGCAAGGCCACCAACGGTGCGCCGGGGGCCGGCAGCAACCGGTACGGCGCCAACGGCGGCGACCTCGTCCTCAAGGTGCCGGACGGCACCGTCGTCCGTGACGCCGAGACCGATGAGGTGTTGGCCGACCTCGTGGGTCCGGGTACGGAGATGGTGGTCGCGGCCGGTGGTCGCGGCGGCCTCGGCAACGCTGCGCTCGCCTCCAGCAAGCGCAAGGCTCCCGGCTTCGCCCTCAAGGGCGAACCCGGTGAGGAGCGCGCCATCGTGCTCGAGCTGAAGGTCGTGGCCGACATCGGTCTGATCGGGTTCCCGAGCGCCGGCAAGTCCAGTCTCATCGCGTCGTTGTCGCGGGCACGGCCGAAGATCGCCGACTACCCGTTCACGACCCTCGTGCCCAACCTCGGCGTGGTCACGGCCGGCTCCACCACGTTCACCGTGGCCGACGTGCCCGGTCTCATCGAGGGTGCCAGCGAGGGCCGCGGGCTCGGTCACGACTTCCTGCGTCACGTGGAGCGCTGCGCCGCGCTCGTGCACGTCATCGACTGCGCCACGGTCGAGCCCGGTCGCGACCCGCTCACCGACCTCGACGTCATCGAGAACGAGCTGCGTCGCTATGCCGAGAGCCTGGAGGAGGGTTCTGCCGGCGCGGACCTGCTGGAGCGGCCACGTCTCGTGGCTCTCAACAAGACCGACGTGCCCGACGCCGCGCAGATCGCGGAGTTCGTGCGCGAGGAGCTGGGCGAGCGTGGCTACGACGTCTTCGAGGTCTCCGCCGCCAGCCGAGCCGGGCTGCGCGAGCTGTCGTTCGCCATGGCCGAGATCGTCGCGAGTCGTCGTGCTGCGGCGCCCGACGCGGAGGTCACGCGCATCGTGCTGCGACCCCAGGCGGAGTCCGGGGTCGGCGAGGAGTTCACCATCGTGCCGGGGCGTGGGCCGGCCGGTGAGAAGCAGTGGCTGGTCCGTGGCGACAAGCCCACTCGCTGGGTGCGCCAGACGGACTTCAGCAAGGACGAGGCGGTCGGCTTCCTCGCCGACCGGCTCAACCGCCTCGGCGTGGAGGACCGGCTGCTGAAGCTCGGTGCCGTCCCGGGTGACGACGTCGTCATCGGCGGCGGTGCCGATGGAACGGGGGCCGACGCGGTCATCTTCGACTTCGACCCCACGATCGAGGCGGGGGCCGAGGTGCTCGGGCGACGCGGTGAGGACCTCCGGTTCGACGACAACACCCGCCGCACCAACGTCGAGCGTCGCGAGGAGCTCGCCGCACGGCGAGCCTTCGAGGCGGAGGCGCGCGAGGCGCGCGAGGGCGGCGACTGGAGCTTCCCCGAGAGCGAGGACGAGCTGGCCGAGGACGCCGGTGTCCACGAGGTCTACGACGGCGAGCCGGTGCAGGAGGACGACGACCGCGAGGACGGCGACCGGCCGTGAGGATCGTGGTCAAGGTCGGTTCGTCGTCGCTCACGACGCCGGACGGGCACCTCGACCCGGAGCGGGTCGAGACCATCGTCTCGGCGGTGGCCGACGCGCGGGACCGAGGTGATGAGGTGGTGCTCGTGAGCTCCGGTGCGATCGCCGCCGGGCTCGGGCCCCTGGGTCTGCAGCGACGTCCCCGCGACCTGCCCACCCAGCAGGCCGCCGCCAGCGTGGGCCAGGGTGCCCTCCTGGCGCGGTACAGCGAGCGCTTCGCCCGGCGTGACCTCACCGTTGGGCAGGTGCTGCTCACCGTGGACGACGTGACCCGCCGCGGCCACTACCGCAACGCTTACCAGACGTTCGCCAAGCTGCGCGAGCTCGGCGTCGTGCCGATCGTCAACGAGAACGACACCGTGGCCACGAGCGAGATCCGCTTCGGCGACAACGACCGGCTCGCGGCCCTCGTGGCGCACCTCGTGCATGCCGACCTGCTGGTGCTGCTGTCGGACGTCGACGCGCTCTACACGGGCCATCCGTCGCAGCCGGGGTCGCGCCGGATCGAGCAGGTCCGCGGCCCCGACGACCTCGCCGACGTCGACGTGGCGAGGGTCGGCTCGGCCGTGGGGACCGGCGGCATGGTCACCAAGATCGAGGCGGCCAGGATCGCCACCGGGGCCGGCATCCCGGTCGTGCTGACGAGCGCGACCCGCGCGGGGGAGGCGCTCGACGAGCAGCCGGTCGGCACCCGGTTCCTCGTCACGGGCCGGCGTCGGCCCACCCGACTGCTGTGGCTGGCGCACGCGAGCGAGACCAAGGGCCAGCTGCACGTCGACGCAGGGGCCGTCCGTGCGCTCGTCGCGCGCAAGGCGTCGCTGCTGGCGGCCGGCGTGACGTCGGTCTCCGGTGAGTTCGGCGCGGGCGATCCGGTCGACGTGGTCGGCCCGGACGGCGCCGTGGTGGCGCGCGGGCTCGTCAACTACGACAGCGGCGAGCTGCCCGCCCTGCTCGGCCGCTCCACCCACGAGCTCGTCGACGACCTGGGCGCCGACCACGCGCGGGAGGTCGTGCACCGCGACCACCTCGTCGTGCTCTGACCCCTCCCGAGGTGGGGCAACCCCGGCGTCAGAGACTCCAGCGCAGCGAGAGGTCCACCCAGACCAGTCGATGGTCCGACGACGGGAACGGGTACTCCCCGGTGAGCCGTGCCAGCGGGTCGTCCGACGTCGGCCAGAAGACACCTGCGTCCCGGATGCGCAGGTTCCGGCTCGGCAGGACGTAGTCGGCCCGGATGTTCCCGGGTGGTTCGGAGAAGTCGGCGGTGTCGTGGGCCGCCGGGCCCCCGTGCTCCAGGTTGACGCCGCCCTGGGACCGCGATGCCTCCACGGCGCCCTTGCTGCTCGGCGTCGTCGACGTGGTGACCCGCCAGTGGTCGAGCAGCTGGCCGACGGATCCGGGCAGCGAGTCGCCGTCGTGGGGGTCGGAGTTGAGGTCGCCGGCCACGACGAACGATGCCAGCGGTGACAGGCCGCCGCGGCGGCCGGCGTCGTCGTAGACGTACCGGGACGCCCGCGGTGAGGAGACGTAGTCCTTCCAGAACCGGATCTCGTCGCTGTTGCGGCGGCCGTTGCGGTCCTCCGGTCCGTCGAAGACCGGGGGAGTGGGGTGGCTCGCGAGGACGTGAACGGTCTTGCGGCCGATGCGCACAGGCACGTCCCAGTGGGACTTGCTGGAGAGCCGGAGGACGTCGAGCGCCTCGTCGGAGTAGTACGGCTCGCCCGTCTCGGGGTCCGTGGGCAGGAGCGCTCCGGGCATGTCCTTCCAGAGGAAGTCCTGGAACGTTCGGATCCGCTTGGTGTCGATGGGGTGCTTGGAATAGATGACCATCCCGTACTGGCCCGGGAAGTCCCCGAAGCCGTGGGCGTCCCCGGGACCGCCGGTCTCGCCGTCGCGGTCCAGGTCGAGGCCGGTCTGCACGCCGGTGTTGACGTCGGCGGTGAAGTGGTACGGGTACTCGATGGGGTCCGCGCCGCCCTGGCCCCGCTCGAGGTAGTTCTCCCCGAACAGCTCGGCGTTCCCGGGCTGGTGGTCGAACTCCTGCAGGACGAGCACGTCGGGACGGGTGCGCTGGACGATCTCGGCGATGTTCCGCGCCTGCTGGTTCTCGCCGTCGACGAGGTCACGACGCAGGTCGCCCTCGGCGGGTCGGTTGAGGGCGGCGTTGAACGTCGCGACGCGCACGGTGGGCTCCTCGCGGTCGTGGCGGTCGGAGGAGGCCCGGCTGGCGTCGGCGGCGGGTGCGACGAGAAGCGATCCGAGCAGAGCGCCGAGAACTCCGGCGCCGATCGTCCCCCGACGGACCCGGCCCACCGCGCTCGAACGCCGTGAGGTCGGTGTCATGGCGACACGGTCTCATGGCTCGATGAACGCGACGTGACACCGGCGCCCACGAATCGGTGACTTCTCCACCGATCGGGCCCGTGTCGGTGAGCGCTCCGCCTCCCGACGCCGAGACGGCGGAGAACTCACCGGCGGTGCGGGGGTGAGGCGGCCTAGGATCGGGACCGTGAAGGACATCGTGCACGCGGCCGCAGGCCGTGCCCGTACCGCGGCAGCCATGCTCGCCACCGCCACCCGCGCGCAGAAGGACGCTGCTCTGGAGGCCGCGGCCGACGCGCTGGTCGCCGCCACCGAGCGGATCGTCGACGCCAACGAGCAGGACGTCGCCGCCGCCCGCGCCGACGGCACGCCGGAGAACGTCATCGACCGGCTCATGCTCGACGCCGACCGCGTCGCAGCCTTCGCCCAGGGCGTCCGGGACGTCGCAGCGCTGCCCGACCCGATCGGTGAGGTGGTGCGCGGCTCCACCCTGCCCAACGGCCTGCGTCTGCAGCAGGTCCGGGTGCCGATGGGCGTCATCGGGATGATCTACGAGGGCCGCCCCAACGTCACCGCCGACGCCGCGGCCATCTGTCTCAAGGCCGGCAGCGCCTCGCTCCTGCGCGGCTCGCGCTCCGCGCAGCGATCGAACGCCGTCATCGTCGAGGCGATGCGGGACGCGCTCGCCTCGACCGGTCTCCCTGCCGACCTCGTGCAGGCCGTCCCCGCAGACGACCGCTCGTCGGCCACCCACCTCATGCAGGCGCGCGGCCTCGTGGACCTGGTGATCCCGCGCGGGGGAGCGGGTCTCATCCGCACGGTGGTGGAGGAGTCCACGGTGCCCGTCATCGAGACCGGCACCGGCAACGTGCACGTGTACGTCGACGCCGATGCCGACCTCGACATGGCGCTCGACATCGTCCTGGACTCCAAGACGCAGCGCACGAGCGTGTGCAACGCCGCGGAGTCGCTGCTGGTGCACCGCGACGTGGCCGAGGAGTTCCTGCCACGGGTCACGAAGGCGTTGCTCTCCGCCGGGGTGACCGTCCACGGCGACGACGCCTTCCGCAGCACCGACCCCGCCGTGGTCGAGGCCACCGACGCCGACTGGTCCGAGGAGTACCTCGCGATGGACATCGCGGCGCGCGTCGTCGACTCGCTGGACGAGGCCGTGGCGCACGTCCGCGCGTGGTCGTCGGGCCACACCGAGGCCATCGTGACCCGATCGCTCGAGGCCGCACGGCGCTTCACGACCGGCGTCGACTCCGCGGCCGTCATGGTCAACGCCTCCACCCGCTTCACCGACGGCGGCGAGTTCGGGTTCGGTGCCGAGATCGGCATCTCCACCCAGAAGCTGCACGCTCGCGGACCGATGGGTCTGCCCGAGATGACCACCACCACCTACGTCGTCACCGGGGACGGGCACGTCCGCTGACCGGGCGGCCGGATCCACGCGATGGTGGGCCCCGGGGGCACGGTCGCCGCGACCGTGACCGCTGGTAGATTGCGTCCATGCTGACCACCCTTCTGCAGGCCGCCGAGGAAGCTGGCGAGCACCCTCTCATCCCCCCGTACGTCGTGGGTCTCCTGGCGTTCGGCGCGCTGTTCCTGCTGCTGATCGCGCTGCTCGTCTTCGGCAAGGGCCGCGAGCACAGCTGAGCACGCCAGTGACTCCCGGCGGATCTCCCGCCGACCCGACGCCGGCCCGCAGGCGGGTGGGCGTCATGGGTGGCACCTTCGACCCCATCCACCACGGTCACCTGGTGGCCGCGAGCGAGGTGCAGTCCTGGTTCGACCTCGACGAGGTCGTCTTCGTGCCCACCGGCGAGCCGTGGCAGAAGGCCGACCGCGCGGTCTCGCCGGCCGAGCACCGCTACCTCATGACGGTCATCGCGACGGCCGCCAACCCCCGGTTCGAGGTGAGCCGGGTGGACATCGACCGTGCCGGCGCCACCTACACGATCGACACGCTCCGCGAGCTGCGCGCCGCGCATCCGGACGCGGACCTGTACTTCATCACCGGCGCCGACGCCATGGCGGCCATCCTGACGTGGCGCGACCACCACGAGCTCTTCGAGCTGGCGCACTTCGTCGGGTGTACCCGACCCGGGCACGAGATGGACGAGCAGACGCTCGAGGGACTGCCCCAGGACCGCATCAGCCTGGTCGAGATCCCGGCGCTCGCCATCTCCTCCACCGACTGCCGTACGAGGGTCGCCTCCGGAGAGCCGGTCTGGTACCTGGTGCCGGACGGCGTCGTCCAGTACATCGGCAAGCACGAGCTCTACCACCCCCGAGAGGACGCATGACCGCCACCGACCGCGCGATCGAGCTGACCCGCGCCGCTGCCGCGGCCGCTGAGGACAAGCTCGCCACCGACGTCCTGGCCTTCGACGTCTCCGAGCAGCTCTTCATCACCGACGTCTTCCTCATCTGCAGCGGCAGCACACCGCGTCAGGTGAGCGCCATCCGCGACGCCGTCGAGGAGGCCCTGCTGGAGCTGGGGGCCAAGCCACTGCGCCGCGAGGGTGAGCGTGAGGGACGCTGGGTGCTGCTCGACTTCGCCGACATCGTCGTGCACGTCCAGCACTCCGAGGAGCGTGCGTTCTACGCGCTGGAGCGTCTCTGGAGCGACTGCCCGACGGTGAGCCTCTCGTGAGTCGCCGCGTCATCCTGTGGCGGCACGGACAGACGGACTGGAACCTGCAGCGTCGGGTGCAGGGTCAGACCGACACCGACCTCGACGAGACCGGTCGATCCCAGGCCCGGGCGGCGGCGGCGCGACTCGCGTCGCTGCGACCTGCGCGGATCCTGTCATCGGACCTGCGCCGCGCCCGCGACACCGCGCAGCAGCTCGCCCGGCTCACCGGGGTCGACGTCGAGACCGACGCTCGGTTGCGCGAGATGAACTTCGGCGAGCGCGAGGGGCTGGACTGGCCCGGCTCCTGGGAGCGCTTCCCCGAGCTGATGCAGCAGATGCTCGACGGAGCGGATCCTCGTTTCCCCGGCGCGGAGACCCATGCCGAGGCGGGCGCGCGCCGCGCCGCGGCGCGGACGGGGGCACGCGAGACCCAGCCCCCCGGGGTGACGCGCGTGGTGGGCGCCCAC
>JBQGDU010000575.1:0-4259 GCA_052039245.1 Aeromicrobium sp.
CTACGAGCCGGAGGAGGACGTGACCGTCGTGATCCGCGCCAGGGAGGATCCGGCCGATGCCGAGCGTTACTCGGTCTGCTACGTCAACGCCTTCCAGACCCAGCCGGGCGACCTCGACTGGTGGGAGAGCGAGCATCCGGATCTGCTGCTGCGCGACGAGGGTGAGCTCGTGGAGGACCCCGACTGGCCCGATGAGTACCTGCTCGACTTCCGAGGAGAGGACCGCCGTCGGGAGCTCACGACGATCCTCACCGACTGGTTCACCCAGTGCGCCCAGGACGGCTACCAGGCCGTCGAGCCGGACAATCTGGACTCGTTCACCCGATCCGGCGGTCTGCTCGACCGTGAGCAGACCGAGTCGATGGCGGCCGCGATGACCGAGGCGGCTCACGATGCGGGTCTGGCGCTCGCGCAGAAGCACACCGCCGAGCTGGACGGCCCGTCACTGGGGTTCGACTTCGCGGTCGTCGAGGAGTGCGAGGTCTACGACGAGTGCGACACCTTCCTGGCGCACTACCCCGGTCGCGTCGTCGAGATCGAGTACACCGACAACGGCCGCGAGGCGTTCACCCGGGCCTGTGCCGAGCGCGGCGGGGAGCACCCGATCCAGCTCCGGGACCGCGACCTGCTCCCGCCCGGCGAGCCGGGTCACGTCGCCCGACGTTGCTGACGCCACGCGCCTTGGCAGGATGATCCCGTGGCCGACCACTACTTCATGACGCCCACCGGGCCCGAGCAGCGCCGCGAGGTGACCGCGGCCGTCTGGGGTCACCAGCTCACCTGGCAGACCGCGACCGGGGTCTTCTCCCACGACGGACTCGACCACGCCACCGCGGTGCTGCTGCGGCACGCCGAGCCGCGCGAGGAGTCGAGGACGATACTCGACCTGGGCTGCGGGTGGGGGCCCGTCGCCTGCTCGCTCGCCGTCCACCGCCCCGAGGCCGAGGTCTGGGCCGTCGACGTGAACGAGCGAGCCGTCGAGCTCACCCGCGAGAACGCAGGTCGCCACGGGATCACCGTCCGAGCCGTCCTCCCGGACGCCGTGCCGGACGACCTGCGGTTCGACGAGATCTGGTCCAATCCGCCCATCCGCATCGGCAAGGAGGCCCTGCACGACCTGCTGCTGCGCTGGCTCCCGCGGCTCAGCGACGACGGCGTGGCCCACCTCGTCGTCGGCAAGAACCTGGGCGCGGACTCGCTGCAGCGTTGGCTGACCACGCAGGGCTGGTCGACCGAGCGCACGGCGAGCGCGAAGGGGTTCCGCGTGCTCACCGTGCGGCGGCGGGACGGGTCAGCGTGACCTGACGGTCTTGGTCCGCGACGTCTTCTTCGAGATGTCGGCCGATCCGGAGTAGACCGTCCGGATCTTGTGCGTCCCCTTCTTCAGCTTGGGCAGCCGGATGGTCCGCTTGCCCTTGCCGGTGCTCGTCAGCTTCGCCGACGCGATCTTCTTCTTGCCGTCGTAGACCGAGACCGTGCCCGTCGGGTGCGGAACTCCGGCGGCCTTGGCGGTGACGGTCAGCTTCGCACGCTTCTTGCGACTCACCTTCGTGGCGATCTTCTGCGAGACCGTGGAGGTCGCCTTGGCGACGGTGACGTCACGCCGGGCGGTGGAGCGCGCGTCCTCGTCACCGACGTAGGCCACGCGCAGCGTGTGCTTTCCTGCCGCGAGAGCACGTGCCGGCACCCGGAAGCTCACCGCGCCCGACGAGGAGGCGGTGGCCTCGGCCAGCGTCGTCGATCCGCGCTTGAGCAGGACTCGTCCCGCGACACCCGCACCATCGCGGGTCACCGCGGCCCTGACCGTCATCGTGCTGCCGTACCGCGCCCCGCTCACGGCCCCGAGCTGCACGACCGGACCATCGGGGACGACGCCGGACTCCTGCGTCGTGGCGGCGAGTGCGCGCAGGCTCGATGCCGACGGGGTGACGCGTGCGGAGAGTCGATGCCCCACGTCGTCGCGCTGCACGACGTAGCGGGCGCCGGTGGCCCCGGTGATCGCCACGCCGTCGCGCAGCCAGTCCACGCGAGTGCCGGACAGGCTCACCCAGCGGGGGGTCAGCTTCTCGCCCACGACCGGCTCGCCGCTCAGCCTCGGAGCACCGGCGGGCGCGGGCAGCCGGGAGAGGTCGAGCACCCCGCGACCACAGGCGGAGGTGGTGCAGTTCGTGTTGACCGTGACGGTCCCGACGCCGGGCACCTTGACCTTCTGGCGTGCCGCGGCAGTGGTCTGCTGGGCGAAAGGCTGGACGAGCTGCTGGAGACCGGCCTCCACCTGGGTGGCGCAGGCCTGGGTGCCCACGATCTCCGGAGCGCACACACCTGCGGATCGCAGCAGCGCCGCGGCACCCGCCACGGCCGGGGTGGCCATGCTGGTTCCCTGGTACTCGCCGTAGGTGTTTCCCTTCGGACTCGTGGTGCCGCTGTCGAGCGTGGAGAGGACGCTGCGTCGTTCCACCTGGTCGCCCCCGCCGTAGGCCGAGATGTCGACGCTCGGCCCGCGGTTGGTGTACCACGCAGCGCGACCCGCCCGATTCGTCGCGCCGACGGAGACGGCACCCGCGCAGGTCGCGGGGACGCTGAGCCGGGAGTCCTCCATCTCGTTGCCGGCCGCCACCACGACCACCGCCCCGCGCGATCGCGCCTTCCGGATGACGGACTCGTACGCCTGGCACTGACGGGCGGCCTCGGCTCGGGTCTTCAGGAGCGCTCCGAGTGAGAGGTTGACCACCGCCGCAGGCGTCTCGTTGTCGGGGACGCCCCCGACCCGCTCACCGGCGGACCAGGCGATGCCCGCCAGGATGTCGGAGTCCCAGCCACCGCAGCGGCCCAGCACGCGGACGGGCTGGACCCGCGCTCCGGGGGCGACTCCTGCGATGCCGGTGCCGTTGTCCCGCTCGGCGGCCACGATCCCGGCGACGTGGGTCCCGTGCCAGGAGCTCGGATCCAGGGACGGGTTGGGGAACCCGTAGCAGAGGGTGTCGCCCCGCGGCACCCAGTCCCCCGGGTCACTGGGATCACCGTCCCAGCCGTCACCGTCGTTCGCGGTGTAGAAGCGGTCCGGATGACCTGCCGGCAGCGGCCTGCCCCTGGCGTCCTGGTCCGGACCCACGAAGTCACGCCCCGGCACGAGCCGTGACTTCAGGTCCGGGTGGCTACGCCGGACGCCGGTGTCCACCACGGCCACCACGACGTCGTCACCCGAGACCGCGCGCCAGGCGCTCGGCGCCCTCGTGCTGAATCCACCTGCGGACTTCGCGGCGGAGTCCCACAGCTGGAGCTGCTGGGCGAACCGCGGGTCGTTCGGCGTGACCGGCGAGGCCGCCGCGGGACGCACCCGCCGGTTCGGCACGGCCCACTGGACGTCCGCACGTTCACCGAGCACCTCGGCCGCCTGTGTCACGTCCTCCACGGACGCCGGACGATCGAAGTCGACGACGGTGATGCCGCCGGTGAGCTCTGTCGGCTGCTGCACCTCCAGCTCCGCGTCGACCTCGGACTCCACAGATCGCTCGACGGCGGTCCGCAGCTGGGTGTCCGAGGTACTGGTGCTGACGATGAGACCGCGAGCCACCTCCGCCGGCGGCTCCGAGTCCGGCGTGGGTCGCTCGGGGGCGGGCGTCGCGGAGACGTTCGTGGTGGCCGACAACAGACCCACCACCATGGCTCCCGCAGCCAGGACCGCACTCGACGTCCGCACGACGCTCCCAACCGTCGCAGACCCTCTGCGCCCTGGGCGAGCCTAGTGCGTCCGAGAAGGACACGTGGCCGTCTTGGCGACATCGGTCCCGGCAGCATCGTCAGCGCACGAACCTCGTTCCTGATGGACCCGGCAGACGACGAAGGCACCCCCCCGGACCGGGTGGGTGCCTTCGTCCGGCGGACCGGCCGCCTTACTTCTCGGTGTCCTCCGAGGAGTCGGCGGAGTTCTCCGCGTCCTCCACCGGCTCGGCGTCCTCGACAGCCTCGGCCGCGGCCTCGACCTCGTCCGCCGTGGCGGGCTCCGTCTCGGCCTCGTCGGCCGGAGCACCGGCGACGACGTCGGTCTCGACCTCGGCGTCGTCGGCCGTGGTGGCCGCGGCAGGCGCCGGTGCGGCACCCTGGGCGGCGAACTCCTGCGACTCGACGATCTCGATGACGGCCATGGGCGCGTTGTCGCCCTTGCGCGGACCGATCTTGGTGATCCGCGTGTAGCCGCCCGGGCGGGTGGCCATCGCGGGGCCGATCTCGGTGAACAGGGTGTGCAGGACGTCCTTGTC
>JBQGDU010000576.1:0-1970 GCA_052039245.1 Aeromicrobium sp.
CAGGGCCACCTCGGTCTCGCGCTCGGTGAGCGTCCCAACCAGCTCGGTGGCCCGGCTCGCGCGGTCGTCGCCCTGCTCGGACTCGGTGACCTGCTCGATGAGCCGGCGGGTGATCTCGGGGGAGAGGGCCGGCTCGCCGACGAGGACGGAACGGATGGACGCGACGATCTGCTCCGGGGCCGTGTCCTTCAGCAGGAAGCCGTGCGCGCCGGCAGCCAGGGCGCGGACGACGTACTCGTCCGCGTCGAACGTCGTCAGCACGATGACCTTCGTGCCGCGGTCGAGCTCGACGATCGCGCGGGTGGCCTCGATGCCGTCCATGACGGGCATGCGCAGGTCCATCAGGACGAGGTCGACACCTCCGGCGAGGACGGCCTCGAGCGCGGCCCGCCCGTCCCCGACCTCGCCGACCACCTCGACGTCCTGCTCACCACCGAGCATGAGCCCGAGGCCGGCGCGGACCAGACCGTCGTCGTCGCAGATCAGGACACGAGTGCTCACGGGGCCCACGGTAGTCGCACCTCCAGGACGAACCGATCGCGCTCCAGACGGTGGGTCATACGACCGCCGACGAGCTCGGTGCGCTCTCGCAGCCCGATGAGGCCCAGTCCGGAGCGTGGCACGTCGAGCGAGTCGCCGAGGGGAAGCCGGTTCGTGACCGTCACGACGAGTGCCTCGCCCGGCGCTCCGGTCAGCTCCACCTCCACGAGCGTGTCCGGGGCGTGCTTGCGAGCGTTGGTGAGCGCTTCCTGCACCACCCGGTACGTCGTACGACCGACGCCCGGGGGAACCTCGGCGAGGTCGACGTCGCAGGTCCGGATCTGCAGGTGCATGCCGTTGCGGCGGGCGTCCTCGAAGAGCTCGGGCAGGTCGGTCGCGTCCGGTTGCGGGAGCTCCGGGCTGGCGTCGCCGGAGTCCTCGCGCAGCACGCCGAGGACCTCGCGGAGGTCGGTCAACGCCTGGTGGGCGGTGTCACGGATGATCTGTGCGGTCTCGCCGACCTGCTCGGTTGAGAGGTCTGTGCGGTAAGTCAGGGCCCCCGCGTGCATCGTCACCAGGGAGATGCGGTGTGCGAGGACGTCGTGCATCTCGCGAGCGATGCGGGCCCGCTCGGCCGTACGGGCCTGGGCCACCCGGGCGGCCTGCTCGGTCTCCGCGGTCCGCGCGCGGTCTCGCAGGGTCTGCAGGAGCTCGCGGCGGGAGCCGACGTACATGCCCCAGCCCACCGTGACGCCGACGATCGCCACGAGAAGTGGGACGACGACGATGGCGTCGGTCTCGTTGGGTACGTCGGTGCTGCTGAGCATGAGTCCGCACACGATGCTCAGCAGGGCGATCGGCACGATCTCCCGCCAGCGCCGGCGGGTGGCGAGGGAGAACAGAGCGAGGGTCGCCGGCCCTCCGGCCGACCCCGAGACCAGCGTCGCCAGCGCGGTCAGGGTGGCGACCGTGACGGGGAAGCGTCGTCGCCACCAGACCAGGACCAGCGTGGTGAGCCCGAGGGAGAGGTCGAGCCAGAACCACCACCGGGCGTTCTGCCACTGCCAGAGCATCAGCTCGCTCCAGGCGAGACCGGAGATGAGGAGGGTGAGGCCGTAGCGCCACGTGACGCCCCAGCGCGAGAGCGGGGGAGGGGGCGCGGTGTTCACGCATGACAGCGTAGGCGGCCACTCGGACCCCGGACGTCCGACGACCGGCCGGGACAAGATCATCCTTTCGGCGGACGACATACCGTCCCCGGACGGATGTGTCGGGGACTCGGATGGGGCAGGGTGGTGGTCATGATTCAGGTCGAACACCTCACGAAGACGTACGGCGAGTTCCGCGCCGTCGACGACGTCTCCTTCACCTGCCGACCCGGCACGGTCACCGGCTTCCTCGGACCCAACGGCGCCGGCAAGTCCACCACGCTCCGCATCCTCGCCGGGCTCACCGTCGCCGACTCCGGCTCCGCCACGATCGCGGGCGTC
>JBQGDU010000577.1:0-6503 GCA_052039245.1 Aeromicrobium sp.
CAGGTCTCCACACCGTCGACCTCGCTGCGTGCCGTGGGCTCGGCCGCGGTCTCGGAAGGCTTGTTCTCGGTCACGGTGACACATCCTGTCAGGAGCACGATCAGGGCGAGGATCATCGGGGGTCGGCAGCGGGTCACCACAGACGGAACTTCCCGTCCACGAGCGAGTCGAGGATGGCCGGCCAGCGCTGGACGAGACGGTTCTCATCGATCCGGTCCCGCACCGACTCGTTGAGGATGTCCTCCACCTGGTCCGGGTCGTTCTCCACCAGATCGATAAAGACCGGCAGCGTGTCGTCCTCGATGAGACCCCACCGGGTGTCGAAGTCGGAGATGTTGCTGCTCGGCAGGTTGACGGTGACCTCGCCTCCCTGGACACCCGGGATGATCGGGTTGGTGTCGATCTCGACGGTGTACCCGCCCTCCACCTCCCCCAGCGTCGAGGTGCCCGGGATCGATGGCTGGCCGACCACCCCCATGACGTAGGTCATCGCCTCACCCGTGACCGGATGGTTGCGCATGTCGTCGTACTGCTCGGCGATCGTGTAGTACTGCTCGCGGTAGAGGAACTGCCGGTTCGCCTCGTTCAGCAGATCGGTGTCGCCCGTCCGCGATGCGGTGTCGAAGTCCTGCCAGGCGTTGTACGCATGCGCGGACTGCTGGGAGGTCTCGCCCAGGAGCCCAGCCTCGCGGAGCTCCTCGATGCCGGCGAGACCGTCGGCGTTGTACGCCTCGTGCATCATCGAGGCGTCGTAGAAGATGTCCTTCTGCATCTGCAGGAAGGTCTCCTCGTAGAACCGGATGTCGTCCTCACCGAGCTGCGCCAGGTCGTCGATGCCACGCAACGCGGGCGGCAGGAGGTGGTCGGGGATGTTGCTGATGTCGTCGGCGATGTCGCGGAAGAACTCCAGGTCCTCGAAGCCGGCCGCGAACGACGGTCCGATCATCGAGGCCATCGCGGCCCAGCGGAAGTCCGGGTTGTCCAGGTAGAGCTGCGCGTAGTACTCATAGGTGCGCTCGTAGTGGTCCGCCACGCCGCTGGAACCCTGCGTGACGTCCCACGTCGTGAGGTCGATGCCGGCGCTCTCGGCAGCGCGCGTGACATACATCAGCTGCAACGCGTCGGCGTAGACCGTGGCCTCGACGTCCATGCGCCGCGCGAGGTCGACGAGCTTCTGGATGTTCGTGGACGACGTCCCGAGGGGCGGCGGGACGAAGAAGTCCTCGAGCCGGCCCTCGCGCTCCAGCCGGTCGCGCAGCTCCGCGAGCTCGGTGTCGGTGTAGGTGATGGAAGGGAACTGGATCGCCACAGCCATCGGCAGGAAGCCGTCGGAGACGAGCTGCTTCATCCGTTCCGGGCTCGCACCGAGCTCGAACTGGTGAGCCACGTGCTCCGCGCCGTCCTCCAGCAGACGCTCGGCGTCCTGGTACTCCGGCCTCAGCTCAGCCTTCACCTGGTACCAGGTGGTGGAGTACTCCGGGACGTCGTCGTCCGGCATGTTCTGGTACGGCCGACGGCGCTCCGCGGTGATGGTCCGAAGCCGCTGATTGAGGGACTCGACCTCCGCGTCGAAGACGTCGACGTCCGTGGCGAACTTGGTCAACAACCCCACGGCGTAGTATCCGTCGAACGCGAGATTCGTGGCCACCTGCTGGGCCTGCTGCGGATTGGTCCGGGTGCCGGCCTCGATGTCGCCCTCGATGTCCTCGGCCACGTGCTGGTCGTCGGCGTCCAGCTCGCTCGCGAGCGCCGCGATCACGTCGGCGTTACGCCGTGGATCGTCGGCCGCCGCGCGGATGGTGTCGCCGGTGACGCCGTCGTGCAGATCGGCGTAGCTGTAGAACTCGATGACCATCGGACCCCCTTGTGCCATCGCACAGTGTAGTGCGAGCCTCGTCAGCGCAGGAGGGTCAGGCGGACGGCGTCCCCTCGGCCCAGGCCCGGACGGCGGCGGCGTCCTTGCCGTCCACGCCGAACCCCAGGGAGATGATCTTCTTGCCCGTGCCGACGTGCACCAGCTTGTTGCCCTCAAGGCTTACGTCCTGCGGGCCGGCCGCCGGGAACCGCTTCAGCGTCATGCCGAGCGGATTCTTGACCTGGATCTCCTGACCGGTGACGACCATCATCGGGTTGATCGTCATGAGCGTTCCCAGGACGGTGAGCAGGACGCCGAGACCGATCGACACGATCTCCCCCGTGCCCAGGCCCAGGACGAGCGTGAGGACTCCCACGACGATGAGCGCGATGGTCAGGACCCTGCTGGTACGAAGCGTGAGCATGGCGACAGCCTAGATTCCGCGACGCCGCCGCGTCACGACGGACGGCGTCAGGCGGCGGCCACGTCCGCGAGCCGTCGTGCGGCCTCGGCCAGCTGGTCGTCGTCGACGCGCGCCCCGAACGTGAACCGGACCGCCGTCTGGGCGATCTCGCGCTCCAGGCCCATCGCCGTCAGGACGTGGCTGGGCTCGTCACTGCCGGCATGGCAGGCCGACCCGCTGGAGCAGACGACACCGTGACGTTCCAGGTCCAGCAGCACCGACTCACCCGAGCGCCCCGGAAGCACGAACGACGCGTGGCCCGGCAGACGCCGGGACGCGTGCCCGGTCAACCGCGCGTCCGAGACCTCTGCGAGGACTCTGGTGACGAACTCATCCCGCCGAGCGGCCACGACGTCGCCGACGGAGCGATCGATGAGAACCAGCGCCGACGCCATGCCCACGGCAGCTGCGACGTTCTCGGTCCCGGAACGGCGCCCGGACTCCTGGCCCCCGCCGTGCACGAGTGGCTCGAGCGGGACACCTCGTCTCACCCAGAGGACGCCCACCCCCTTGGGTGCGCCGAGCTTGTGGCCGGACAGGCTGAGCGCCTGCACACCGAGCCGAGCGACGTCGAGGTCGAGCCAGGCTGCCGACTGGACGGCGTCGGTGTGGAACGGCACGCCGCGCTCGGCCGCCACAGCCGCCAGCTCGGCCACGGGCTGGACGGTGCCGACCTCGTTGTTGGCGTGCTGGACGCTCACCAACGTCGTGTCCGGTCGCAAGGCGTCGGCGAGGACGTCCGGGGGGACGAGACCGTCGGCGTCCACGGCGAGCTCGGTGATGTCGTACCCGAGGCGACCGAGCCACCGTGCCGACTCCAGCACCGCCGGATGCTCCACCGCGCTCACGATCACGTGCCGGCCCCGCGGATCGGCCAGCGCGATGCCCTTGAGAGCCAGGTTGTCCGCCTCGGTGCCACCGGAGGTGAAGGTGATCTCGCCCGGTCGAGCACCGAGGGCGTCGGCGACGTCACGGCGGGCTGTCACCAGCGCCTGACGCGCGGCCTCACCCAGCTCGTGATGGCTCGACGGGTTCCCGAACTCCGGCCCCAGGTACGGCCCCATGGCCGCGAGCACGTCGCGGCGCAGCGGAGTGGTCGCCGCCTCGTCCAGGTACAGCACGGCCGTCACTGCTTCCCGGCGACGATCTCGACGTCGAGACCGAGATCCAGCGACGGCACCCCGTGAGTCAAGGCACCCACGCTGATGACATCCACGCCCGTACGGGCGATGTCGCCGATCGTCTCCAGGCTCACTCCCCCACTGGCCTCGACGATCGCCCGGCCACCCACCTGCTCCACCCCGGTGCGCAGGTCGGCCAGAGAGAAGTTGTCGAGCATGATGGTGCCGACGACACCGGAGGCCAGCACCGGCTCGATCTGGTCGAGCCGGTCCACCTCCACCTCGACGTGGGTGGTGTGCGGGAGCCGACTGGCGGCCTCGCGCAGCGCCACCGTGACGTCGCCGAGCAGCGCGAGGTGGTTGTCCTTGGCCATGACGGCATCCGACAGGGAGAAACGGTGGTTGTGTCCGCCACCGCAACGCACAGCATGGCGCTCGAGCGCTCTCAGCCCGGGCGTCGTCTTGCGGGTGTCGACCACACGGGCCGAGGTGCCCGTCACTGCCTCGACGTAGCGGGCGGTGAGGGTGGCGATGCCGCTCATCCGCTGCACGAGGTTGAGCGCCACTCGCTCGGCCTGCAGGACCACCCGCGCCGGCCCGGTGACCGTGGCCAGACGCTGGCCGGGCTCGAACCGCTCGCCGTCCTCGACGATGCCGTCGACTCGGACCGAAGGATCCAGGAGCGTCATCGCCACCTCGAACACCTCACCCCCCGAGAGGATGCCCGGCTCGCGGGGCACCAGATGAGCGGTGGCCGTGGCGTCAGCAGGGACGAGCGTCTGGGAGGTCAGATCGCCGAACGGCGCGTCCTCCTCGAGCGCGGCCTCGACGACCCGGCGGATCGTCCGGTGGTCCAGCTGCACGCTCATCGCGCCACCACACCCGAGTGGACGGCGCCGGCGGGATCGGCGTCGGGGAAGTCGCTGCGGAAGTGCCCACCACGAGACTCCTCACGCGCGAGGGCGGCGGCCACGACGGCCCGCGCCACCGTGAGCAGGTTGGCATCCTCGGCGGACTTCACGTCCATGACGTCCGGCACCGCCCAGGTCTCCAGCTCCGCCGATGCCTCGGACAGGCCCCGGCCGTCGCGGGTGAGCCCGGCGGCGTCCCACAGCAGCTGCTGGAGATCGGACCTGCCCGCGGCGACGTCACCGAAGCTGCGGCGGATCTCCACCGGCTCGGCCCAGTCGTCGTCGAACGGGCCGGCAGGACCGGCAAGGTCGTCGCGCAGCACGGCATCGACCACGCGGCTGCCGTAGACCGCGCCCTCCAGCAGCGAGTTGGAGGCGAGCCGGTTGGCGCCGTGCAGACCGTTGCAGGCCGTCTCGCCCACCGCGTACAGACCGGGCAGCGAGGCGCGCCCCCACAGGTCCGTGCGCACGCCCCCCATGAAGTAGTGGGCGGCCGGCGCGACCGGGATGGGTTCGCGTGACCAGTCGAAGCCCTGCACACGCACTGCTGCGTCGATCGTGGGGAATCGCTCGGCCAGGAACTCCGCCCCCAGCGCGGTGGCGTCCAGATGGACCGGCGCACCGTGCTGGGCGACCATCTGCGCGGCGATGCCGCGGGCCACGACGTCGCGCGGTGCGAGCTCGGCGCGCGCGTGGACGTCGCGCATGAACCGACGCCTTCGGGCGTCGAGGAGCACGGCGCCCTCGCCACGTACCGCCTCGGAGACCAGGTGGTTGCCCGGGGCGGCGAGCGACGTCGGGTGGAACTGGTAGAACTCCGGGTCGGCGATGACTGCGCCGGCGCGCAGGGCCATGGCGAGTCCGTCGCCCGTGGCCACCGCCGGGTTGGTGGTGCACGGGTACAGCTGACCTGCGCCGCCCGTGGCGAGCACGATGGCGTCGGCCTCCACGAGGCTGCCGTCGAGCAGTCGCACGCCGGTGACACGACCACCGGCGACGACGAGGTCGACCACCATCGTGTGCTCGCGGACCTCTACCGCCGACCGATCCAGCCGTTGGACGAGCGCCGCCGCGATGGCCGCGCCGGTGGCGTCTCCCCCGGCGTGGAGGACACGCTCGTGCGAGTGCGCTGCCTCCAGCCCGCGGGCCAGCTCCCCGTCGTGGACGTCGAACAGCACACCGCGTCGGATGAGCTGCGCGACGGCCTCCGGACCCTCTCCGCACAGCACCTGCACGGCCTCGTCATCGGACAGGCCCGCGCCCGCGGCGAGCGTGTCGGCGACGTGCGATGCGACGGTGTCGGCGGGGTCGGTGACGACGGCGACACCGCCCTGCGCGTACCAGGTGTTGCTCTGCCGCAGGCTCGACTTGGTGAGCAGGGTGACCTCCACCCCACGGGCGTCGGCGTCGAGCGCCGCGGTGAGACCGGCGACGCCGCTGCCCACCACCAGTACCTTCTGCCGCCCACGGCCCGGCGCCCCCGCCGGGGGCGCACCGGTCAACGTGACTCCTTGGGCAGCGCCGCGAGCATCCGCTCGAGCGCCACTTTGGCGTGGGCGGCGGTCTCGTCGTCGACGACGATCTCGTTGCGGACCTCCCCCTCGACGAGTCCGTCGAGCGTCCAGGCGAGGTAGCCGGGGTGGATCCGGTACATCGTCGAGCACGGGCAGATGACCGGGTCGAGGCAGAAGATCGTCCGATCGGGGTACTGCGCGGCAAGCCGGTTGACGAGGTTGATCTCTGTGCCGATCGCGATGACGTCACCGGGGCTGCTCGCCTCGACGAACTTCTTGATCGCGTCGGTGGAGCCCGCGGCGTCGGCGGCGTCGACCACCGGCATCGGACTCTCCGGGTGGACGATCACCTTGCACCCCGGGTGCTGCTCACGGGCCTGCTCGATCTGGGCCACCGTGAAGCGCTTGTGCACCGAGCAGAAGCCCGGCCACAGCAGCACGCGGGCGTCGAGCAGCTCCTGACGGTCGACGCCGAGGACGGTGCTGTCCCCCACACCTCCGCCGGGGCGCCGCGGGTTGACCATGGGCATCTGCTCCAGGGGCACCCCCATGGCCTTGCCCGTGTTGCGCCCCAGGTGCTGGTCGGGGAAGAACAGCACCCGCTGGCCGCGCTCGAACGCCCACTCCAGCACGGTGCTG
>JBQGDU010000578.1:0-6474 GCA_052039245.1 Aeromicrobium sp.
GGAGCTGCGCTCGTTCCTCGACGGGAGCGGACCGGTCACGGCGAGGCCGTCGGTCGTGCCTCCACCGGTGCTCGTGCTCGCGACGGGTGAAGGCATCGACGTCGCGGCCCGCGCCGGGCTGCCGGTGGTCGTCGGTGGGCCGGCGGCACGCGACGCCGAGCTGCTCGGCCGCTACCGCTCGTCGTTCGTCCCGCACAACGGCTCGCGGCCGCACGTCGTCGTGAGCGTCGACGTCATGGTGGCCGAGAGCGTCGAACGCGCACGCGAGCTGATGCTGCCTGAGGCGTGGGCCATGGCCCTCTCACGGGAGACGGGGTCCTTCCGACCGTTGCGGAGCCTCACGTCGGTGCGCGCCGAGCGCGTCACCGACCGGCGTCGGCGGGCCGTCGACCGTACCCTCGACGGTGCGGTGGCCGGTGACCCCGACACCGTCCGCGTGCAGCTCGCCGACCTCCTCGGACCCACCGGCGCCGACGAGATCCTCGCGTGGACGTCGACGTTCGACGTCGACGACCAGACCGCCTCCGACGCGGCGCTCGCCGAGATCTTCGGCCGGTGAGACGAGCGGGACCACGCTCGCCGCCCACCGGGACGTGGTCTCGATACGCCGACCGGACGCTCGTCCCTCGCGCCTGCCGGCTACTCGACCACCGAGAACGGCCGGCTACTCCCCCGCACGCGGTGGGGGTCCCTCCCTGCACGGAGCGCAGCGAAGTGCTTAGGGGCGGCACCCCCAGACCACCGAGAATGACCGGCTACTCTCCCGCACGCGGCCCGGGCCCGGTCACCGGAGCGACTGGGGCTAGCGGTCCCAGCGGAAGGTGATCAGCCCGACGACGAGCCCGGCGGCGCCCGCGACGGCGAGGACGAGCAGGTCGGCTCCGTCGACCGGCTGTCCGGTCCACGCCGCGGCGACGACGTCCATCCCGGCACCGAAGGGCAGGTACTGCCCGATCTCGGCGAACGCCGACGGCAGTGCATCGGTGGGTCCGAAGAGGCCGCCCGTGGCACCCATGCCGAAGAACGCCACCATCCCGATGGCGACGGAGCTGTTCGGCGTCGGGGAGACGGCCGCCACGACGAGCCCCAGCCCGTACATCGCAGCGGCGACGAGCAGCACCACCCCGAGGATCGTCATGACGGAGCCGTCCGGCCGGGCCCCGAAGCCGAGGACCGCGATGGCGAGCGCGAGCGCGATGCCGACGAGGGACTGCGCGGCGCTCACCACCACCTGGGCGGTGAGGACGTGCAGGGGCTGGACCGGCGTGACCGAGAGCCGACGCAGCACACCGGTGCGTCGGTACATGGCGAGGAAGCTCGGCATGTTGACGACGCCGATGAGGCACAGCACCATCACGACGGCCAGCGGGATCCCGAACAGGTCGAGGACGCTCGCGCCGGAGGCGCGGTCGCCCGAACCTGCCTCGCCACCGCCCCCGAGCCCGTACATCGTGAGGAACAGGGCGGGCAGACCCACCGGGATCAGCAATCCCGCGGTGTCCCGCGCGACGCACCGCAGCTCGGAGACGACGATCTGCCGCCACGCGCGTGGTCCGATCCGGTGGGCCGAGGGAGTGAAGGACGTCGTCATGTCAGCTCATCTCCTCGAGCTCGTCGGCGCGATGGCCGGTGAGGGTGAGGTAGGCGGACTCGAGATCCTGCTCCCCAGCGTGCCGCCGCACCTCGTCGGGGGTCCCACTCGCGCGCACCCGTCCGTCGACGAGCACGTGCAGCCGATCGCACAGGCGGGCCACCTCGTCCATCGCGTGGCTGACCAGCACGACCGTCGCGCCGTCGCCGCGCAGGTCCTCCACCAGCGCCCACACGCGGCGTCGGGCATGGGGGTCCAGACCGGTCGTGAGCTCGTCGAGCACCACGAGTCGTGGCCGTCCCAGGAGCGCGACCGCGATGGAGAGACGCTGCTGCTGACCGCCGGAGAGATCGTCGAAGCGTCGCTGGAGCACCTCCGCGAGCCCCAACGCCTCGACGAGCTCGTCCGCGGGCCTCGGGTCCGGGTAGAAGGAGGCGAACAGCGTCAGCAGCTCGCGCACGGTGAGATAGCCGTTGAACGTGCTCTGCTGCAGCTGCACACCCACGTGCGGCCGTACACGACGGCGGGCCCGGGACGGGTCGAGTCCCCAGAGGCGCACGTGGCCGTCGGTCGGGCGCCGCAGTCCGACGAGGATCTCGACGGTGCTCGTCTTGCCGGCTCCGTTCGGTCCGAGCAGGCCGATGATCTCGCCCTCCTCGACGGTCAGGCTCACGTCGTCGACGGCGATGGTGCTGCCGTAGCGCTTGGTCAGGTGGTCGATCTCCACGACGGGCATCGAGGCCCCTCCTTCCGGTCACCGACGACGCTAGGTTCCCGACCGCCCCCGTCGTCAGTGCCGACGGTCACGACCCCGGACCATGACGATCGGCACGTGTGCCCGGCCGCGTGCGTCCGTAGGCTCTCGGCCATGCGCGTCCGCAACTCCGACCTGCTCGCCGGCGCACTGGTGTCCGTCCTCGTCGTGCTGCTCGCCGTGCCCGTGCTGATCATCGGCGGCGACACCGTCGAGATCCGCCTCGCTCCTTGGTTCGCGCTCTACGCACTGATGGTCGTCTCGATGATGACCAGCATGTGGCTCGGAGAGCTGCTCCCCCGCCGCCTGCAGGTGGTGGGACTCGCCGCGATGGTCCTCAGCACGGGGGGTGTCGTCGCCACTTCGCCCCGGCTGGGCTACGCCGCGATCGCCGCCGTCGTCAGCGTCGCCATCTGCGCCTACTACCTGCCACGGCCGTGGGTCCGAGGAGTCGCGCTCCTCAACACCGCGGTCATCGTCGGGTCGCAGGCGGCCATCGGGTCCCCCACCATGGCGCTGCTGTTCGCCGGCGTCGTCTACCTCGTGCTGCAGCTCGTCACCGTGATGAGCATCGACTCCCAGCTGAGCGAGCAGCGCGCGCTCGACGACCTGCAGAGCGCCAACGCCGACCTGCGCGCCACCCGGGCGCTCCTGCAGGAGTCGAGCCGCAGCGAGGAGCGACTGCGCATCGCCCGGGAGCTGCACGACGTCGTCGGACACCAGCTCACCGGGCTCATCCTGGAGCTGGAGATCGCCTCGCACCAGGCCACGGGGGAAGCCCGCGCGCACGTCGTCAAGGCCCGTGGCATCGCCCGGGACCTCATGGCGGACGTGCGAACCACCGTCGACGCGGAGCGTGAGCTGGCCCCCGACCTACGGGCCGCGCTGCAGCACGTCACGTCCGACCTGCCCGGTCTCAACGTTCACCTGCACGTCGACGACGCCGTCCACCCCCGGCCGGACGCGCTGACCGCTCTGGTCCGGGCCACCCAGGAGGTCGTCACGAACACGCTGCGACACGCATCTGCGGACCAGCTGTGGATCACCGTGACCAGTGGCGAGGACGGCATCCGGTTCGCCGCGCACGACGACGGCGTCGGAAGCACCGTTCACGTCCCGGGCAACGGTCTACGCGGCATGGCCGAGCGCCTCGACGCCCTGGACGGCACCCTGGTCCTCGACGGGGGGCCGGGCTTCCCGGTCCGCGCGTCCATCCCGGCCGGCGGGCTCGCATGATCCGCGTCCTGGTGGTGGACGACCAACGTCTCGTGCGCGAGGGCATCAGGGGGCTGCTCGACCTGGTGACGGACGTCGAGGTGGTCGGCGAGGCGGCGGACGGTGAGTCCGCCGTGGAGGCGATCCGCACGCTCCGTCCGGACGTCGTGCTGCTCGACCTGCAGATGCCAGGGGTCGACGGCATCGGTGTCCTGGACGTGCTGTCCGAGCGGCCCGACGCACCGCCGGTGCTCGTGCTCACCACGTTCGACGACGACGACCTCGTGCTCGGCGCACTCGTCGCCGGCGCGCGGGGCTACCTGCTCAAGGACGTCTCGCTCGAGCAGCTGCTGCACGGGGTGCGCACGGTGGCCGGGGGCGGCTCGATGGCCCAGCCGGCGATCACCGACCGGCTGCTGCGGGTGTGGCGCGACCGCGAGAAGCGAGGTGCTGTCCGCGCCCCAGGGGTGCGGCTCTCCGACCGCGAGCTCGACGTGCTGCGGCTCGTCGCGAGCGGCTACGCCACCCGGGACGTCGCGTCGGCTCTGCACCTGGCCGAGGGGACGGTCAAGAACCACGTCTCCAGCGTCCTCACCAAGCTCGACGCGCGAGACCGCACCTCGGCAGTCCTCCGCGCTCTCGACCTCGGCCTGCTCGAGCCCCCCGATCGCCGCTGAGCGTGACGTCTGCGGGGTGATCTCTCCGTCTCACCGTCGAGAAGTCACCGTCACCGTCACCGTCAGCGGGGGCTGGGGCCGTCGGACGTGGGTTCCTCGAGGGAGCGCTCCTCGGTGTCGTCGGGGACGACGATGGGGCGCAGCCGCACCCACGCGAGGAAGACGATCGCCACGGCGAGCATGCCGAGGCCGGCCCACAGGTTGATGTTCAGCCCGTCGGCGCGGGCGAGCTCCTCCTCCGTGGCCCGGAAGATCCCGAGCAGGGTCAGGATGAGGCCGTAGACACCGATGAGCCCGGCGATGATCGTCCGGACGTCGAACGCGCCCGCGGTGTGCTGCGTCTGGTCCTTCATGCTCAGGCTCCTATCGGAAGATCACGTTGAGGGCGATGACGAGGACCACGCCGATCCCGGCCAGCTTGACCGGCGACTGGTACCACGGCAGCGAGGACTCGTCGGGGTCGACGAGGTCCTCCTTCGGGGTGAGGGAGTACACGAGGCCGACGAGCTCCCGCTCCGGCTTGGGCGCCGTGCGCAGCGTGACCGCGACGCTCACGGCGATGTCGACGACGAATGCCGCACCAGCCGCCACGAAGCTGGCCCCCTGACCACCGAGACCGATCGCCCCGATGCTCATCGGGCCGAGGGCGTCCTCGCTCAGCACCGCGACGAGCACGGCGGCCCCCGTGCCGGCCACCAGGCCGGTCCAGCCGGCCGTGGCGGTCATCCGCTTCCAGAACATGCCGAGGATGAAGGTGGCGAACAGGGGCGCGTTGAAGAATCCGAACAACGTCTGCAGGTAGTCCATCAGGTTGTCGTACTGCGACGCGATGAGCGCGGTGCCGATGGCGGCCACCGTGGCCGCACCGGTGGCCAGGCGGCCGACCGCCGTGTAGTAGCCGTCCTCGCGGTCCTTGACGACGTACTGCTGCCACAGGTCGTAGCTGAACACGGTGTTGAACGCGGAGATGTTGGCCGCCATGCCCGCCATGAAGGAGGCCAGCAGGCCGGCGATGGCGATGCCGAGCATGCCGTTGGGCAGCAGGTCGCGCATGAGCAGCAGCAAGGCGTCGTTGTACGTGACGTCCGAGGACTCGCCGGCCTTGAGCGCTGCGAGCTCGGGGACGACGATGGCCGCGATCATGCCGGGCACGATGACCACGAACGGGATGAACATCTTGGGGAACGCACCGATGATCGGGGCACGCCGGGCCGCGGACATCGACGACGACGCCATGGCGCGCTGCACCTCGACGAAGTTGGTGGTCCAGTAGCCGAAGGACAGCACGAAGCCGAGGCCGAACACGATGCCGATGACCGAGAGCACCGGGTTGTCGATGCCGGTCAGGTCGGTGCCGGGCCAGGACCGCAGCTGCTCCTGACCTGGCTGGATGCGTTCGGTGAGTCCCTGCCAGCCGCCGACCTTGTGCATCGCGACGATCGTCAACGGGACGAGCGCGGCGACGATGACGAAGAACTGCAGGACCTCGTTGTAGATCGCCGCGGAGAGGCCGCCGAGCGCGGTGTAGCTGAGCACGACCGCCGCGGCCACCACGAGGGAGACCCACAGCGGCCAGCCGAGGAGTCGGTTGACGATCGTGGCCAGCAGGAAGAGGTTGATGCCGGCGATGAGCAGCTGGGCGAGCGCGAAGCTCAGCGCGTTGACCAGGTGGGCCCCGGTGCCGAAGCGCTTGCGCATGAACTCCGGGACGCTGCGCACGCCGGAGCCGTAGTAGAACGGCATCATCACGATGCCGAGGAGCAGCATCGCCGGCACCGCGCCCACCCAGAAGTAGTGCACGGTGGCCATGCCGTACTGGGCGCCGTTGGCGCTCATCCCCATGATCTCGACGGCGCCCAGGTTGGCCGCGATGAACGCGAGTCCGGTCACCCAGGCCGGGAGCGAGCGCCCGGAGAGGAAGAAGTCGATGCTGGAGGAGATCTGCCGCCGGGCGAGCAGCCCGATGCCCAGGACGACCACGAAGTACAGCGCGACGATCGTGTAGTCGAAGACGTCGGCCTCGAGCCGGAACGTGTCGTCCGCGGCCATCAGTACAGACATGCATCCCCTCCCCGGCCCACGGCGTGAGCCCGGGCACACGCTACTCCCCGAGTTGCTCGATGCAACTGTTCGACAGGCCGCGGGTCAGCTCAGCGCGCAGTAGGCCTCGACCTTGGACGTCGACCCGGAGACGATCAGCTCGTCGCCGTCCTGGACGAAGGTGTCGGCCTGGGCGT
>JBQGDU010000579.1:0-7166 GCA_052039245.1 Aeromicrobium sp.
GACAGCTCACGCGAGGGGATGACGCCCTCGGTCTTGTAGCCGATGTCGAGCAGGACCTCGTCGCGGTCCACCTTGACGATGGTGCCGTCGACGATGTCGCCGTCGTTGAAGTACTTGATGGTCGAGTCGATGGCGGCGAGGAAGTCGTCCTCGCTGCCGATGTCGTTGACCGCAACCTGCGGGGCCGCAGAAGGAGTTGCGATACCTGATGTCATAGGGAGTGGGCTCCGATGGAAAGGGATTGTCGTGTCGGCTGGTGTCCTTGGGACAGCACGCGAGAAGACCCGACGGGCGGGACGCCGAACGCGTGAGTGCGCGGTCCTGCTCGGTCCGAGGACAGCACAGGCCACCAGCGCACCCCATAGCCTACGCGACACCGTCGTGCCAGCGAAACCCGGGGATCGGGGCCGGCACAGCCGGGATCGGCCCCGGCGAGACGCTCTGGGATCAGCCGCGCGGCGCGAGGAAGGCGCCGAGCGCCCGGGCGTAGAGGTCGACGTCGTCGGCGGCCATCGTCTCGCGGATGGAGTGCATCGCGAGCTGAGGCGCTCCGACGTCGACGGTGATCATGCCGGTACGAGCAGCGCTGATGGGTCCGATGGTGGAGCCGCACGGGAGGTCGGCGCGGTGGACGTAGCGCTGCAGCGGAACACCGGCCTGCTCGCAGGCGAGCGCGAACGCGGCGGTGCCGACCGGTTCGCTGGCGTAGCGCAGGTTCTGGTTGACCTTGAGGACCGGTCCCCCACCCAGGGTGATGCGGTGCAGCGGCTCGTGCTTGTCGACGTGGTTCGGGTGGGTGGCGTGGGCCATGTCGCCGGACGCGCACACGGAGGCGGCGACGGCGCGGTGGTAGTCGTCACGTCCGCCGCCCGCCGCGGCGACGATGCGCTCGAGGACCGTGGTGAGCAGCTCGGACTGCGCGCCGCGCTCTGACGTGCTGCCGATCTCCTCGTGGTCGAACATGACGAGCACCGGGCGGACACCGTCGACCGGGCCGGACTCCGTGGCGTCGAGCAGTCCGCGCAGCCCGGCGAAACAGGTGGCCTGGTTGTCCAGCCGAGGTGCGGCGACGAAGGCGCCGTCGGCACCGACCCGTCCTGCGGGTTGCGTCGGGCAGGCCATGAGCTCGTGGCCGAGGACGTCGCCGGCGTCGAACCCGGCTCGCTCCCCCAGCCAGCCGAGAAGGCCGCCGGGCCGTCTCGCCGACTCCCCGAGCCCCCAGACGGCGTTGAGGTGGCGCTGCTTGTCGGGGGTGGCGGCAGCCTGGTCGCGGTCGAGGTGGATGGCGAGGTTCGGCACGCGCAGGACCGGCTCGTCGACGTGGACGAGGTGCTCGGTGCCGTCGCGCAGGACGACCCGGCCCGCGACGCCGAGGTCGCGGTCCAGCCAGGTGGTGAGGAGCACGCCACCGTAGGGCTCGAGGGCCACCACGTCGATGCCGTCGTGCACGAGGTCGTGATGCTGCTTGAGCCGCAGGTTGGGGCTGTCGGTGTGCGCGCCGACGACGCGGAACGGCGTGTGCGCGGCCTCGCCTTCCGCGGTCGACCAGGCCACGAGCGAGCCGCCCCGGATGACGTAGTGCCGACCGGGTTCGGTGGGCCAGGGGTCGCGTTCGTCGATGCGGCTCCAGCCCGCCGCCTCCAGCTGCTGCGCCGCGGTGCGGCAGGCGTGGAACGACGACGGCGAGGCGTCGACGAACTCGATCAGCTCGTCGGCGCGAGGAGACGGTGCAGTGCGCGCGGCCATGCCCGCACCCTACCGACGGTCATGACGCACCGTTCCTCCAGACGCCGACTCAGTCCTCGCAGATCCCCACGCGGTTCCCGGTCAGGCAGACATAGACCGGGACGCTCGTCGTCGTCGCGCCGCTGGCGTCCACGGCCCTTGCCCGGAGACGGAACATGCTCTTGCCCGGAGCGTGCTCGTCGGTCAGGTCGAAGCCGCCCGCGGCGGCACCCGTCCTCCGCGCGACCGGGTGGGCATGGAAGTCCTCCCCGTCGAAGTGCATGAGGTCCGCGGTCAGGACGAGCCCGTCGCGCAGGGCGGCCGGATCGTCCCCGTCGGGGTCGGAGACCATGACCTCCCAGTTCACGCGACCGTCTCGAAGGAGCGCCCCGTTGGCCGGCGCCGTCAGCCTCACGGTGGGCGGGGAGCCGATCCTCTCCCACGAGATGTCGGCGGAGGCGTTCCTCTGATCACCGTGGACGAGCTCGGCACGGATCGTGTGCTGACCGGCCGGGAGGGTGATCTCGTGCTGACGGACCTCCTCGAGGTTCCAGAAGGAGTTCGAGTAGAAGTCGTGCAGCTTCTCGTTGTCGACCCACAGACGGATCCACTCGCTGCCGGACACCGTGAACCGGTAGGTCCCGCCCTCCACCTGCACCCGCCCCCGCCACGCGGTGCCGAAACGATCTCCGGGATGGGCACGGGTGTCGGGTCGCTCGGCGGTGGCCCATGGGGATCCTGCCGTCTCCCGCAGCCTGATGCCGTCCTCGCAGGTCGGCTCGGCCAACCGCTCGGCCGGCAGCGACGTGACCGCGTACGGCATCATCCACGCGTACTCGCCGGTGAACTCCTGGTCGAAGGTGGAGTCCTCACCGTCGAGGTCGTGGAAGGTGCGGCGGAACGTCCCGGTCTCGCACCGGTCCGTCGCCCCTGCGGGCTCGTACAGCACTCGCTGCAACGAGCCGGAGTAGATGGAGAGGTACCACAGGAGACCGTCCGGCCCCTTCGCGAACTTCACCGGGCCTCCGGCCGCGGTCCGGTCGGCGAGCAGGCTGCTGTCCGCGAACGTCCCGTCCGCCTGGAGGTCCGCGGTCTGGATGAAGTTCTGCGCGTAGTCGCCGAACACGTACGTGCCTCGGTACTCCTCCGGGTACGCCTCGGAGTCGAGGAAGATGCCGCCGGTCACCGAGCCACCGCCGCTGTGCGGATAGCTGAGTGCCGGCGGGATCGTCGCGTCGTGCCCATGGGCCTCACGCACCGCCTTGCACCCGTGCCACGGGCTGCTGGGGTCGTCCACGTCGCGCAGGTTCGTGGGCTCCTTCCCCTCGAAGCAGGGCCAGCCGAAGTTGGGCACCGATCCACGGAGCGAGCCGAGGTCGAGGACGTTGACCTCCTCCGTCTGCGACTCGCCGACGTCCCCCAGGACGAGCGTGTCGTTCGCCGGGTTCCCGTCGCCCGCGCCACGAATGGTGAAGCGGAACGGGTTGCGCACCCCCGTGGCGACGACGCGTGACGCGTTGCTCTCACCTCCGGCCGTGTAGCGCGGGTTGCCCGGCACTCCCCTGCCGGTGGTGGGGTCGATCCGCAGGATCTTCCCGGCCAGGATGTCGGGGTCCTGCGCACGCATGGCCGCCGGTCGTCCGAGGAAACCGCCGTCGGAGAAGAAGAGCGTGCCGTCGCCGATTCCCACCAGGAGGCGGCCCGCGTCGTCGAAGGCCATGTCGCCGATGGAGTGGCTCCGACCGATCATCGGGACACAGTCGGGCGTGCGGAGGTTTGCCGTGGCGTGACAGGCCTCCCCGGTGACGTTGCCGAGGACCACGTGTCGCGTCGCCGGATCCAGCTGATCACCGTCCCAGGTGAAGCGCGCGAGCTGCTGCGCCTGCTCGTTCTGCGCCTCCGGGGCGCCGTCGTTCAGGATGTAGGAGAGATAGACATACCCGTTCCTGCTGAAGTCGGGGTCCAGGACGATCCCCATCAGACCGCGGTCTCCCTCGGTGAGCACCAGGTCGGCGATGTCCAGGACCGTCCGTGGGGCGGCGTAGGACCCGTCCTCACCGAGCTCGACGACCCGCACCTTCCCGGCCTTCTCCGTCACGAAGACCCGGGAGTCCGGAGCCGGCGCGAAGCTCGTCGGAAGATCGAAGCCGGACTGCACCTCGTCCAGGGCGAAACCGTCGGCGAGACCGGACTCCGTGCTCACCGACGCCTCTGGACGCGTCAGGTCCTGCCCCTGTCCGACCGCACTGCCGAGCGGTCCGTAGGCACGAGCAGTGACGTCGTGCTTGCCCGATCTCACCCGCCACGGCACGGACCAGGGCGCGGACGTGTCGTCTCCGACGCTCCGACCGTCGACGAAGAACCGGACGCGCTCGACCGGTCCCGTCGTCCTTGCCGTCAGCTCCACCGTGGACGTGCCTGCCGCCAGCTCCGCCGTCGCCACCGTGATCGTCGGTGACCGCTGGATCGACGAAGCCTGCCTCGCGACGCCCTTCCAGGCACCCAGCAGCGCTCGCACCTGCTTCCCCTTGGCACGGGAGGCCGTCATCACCGCAGGGAAGGTGGTGACGCCCGACGCCGGCATCGCCCGCCTGCCGGCCTCACGCCACTCCCCTGAGCCGGTGCGCTCCTGGATCAGGACCGTGCGGCCCTTGCGGCCAGGTCGGGACCGCACCGTCGCGTCCACACCGCCGGAGCCACGGCTCGCCAGGGACAGCGCAACAGTGGGAGTGACGAGCGAGATCGTCCTCGTGGCCGTGGACGCTGCACGATACGTGCGGCTCTTGACCTTCGTGCGTGGGAGAAACACTCGGACCCGGGCCGAGGAGGATGTCGCACGCATCCGGAGCGAGACCACTCCCGACGTCGTGGACCGTCCCTTCACCACGGTCTTCCACCGACCGCTCACCCGCTGCTGCAGGTGGGCCGGACGGGACACCTTCCGGGCCAGCCGGGTGGTGACGGTGAACTGCTCTCCCACGATGGGCTGGGCCGGCACGACGGACAGCGTGGGCGCGGCGTGGGCCGGAGCGCTCGTGACCGCCAGTCCCGCCATCAGCAAGGAGAGGACGAGGACGCCCGTCCAGGTTCGTCCCGCCGCGTGTCTCACCGGCCAAGGCAACCACGCTGACCACCAGCACCGCAGGCGTTCGCTCGAGGTCGTCCGGGCGACGACGGCGGAGACGACCAACGGCGCGCCACCCCGGCAGGGTGACGCGCCGTCTCGGATCGCCGGCTAGCCTTCGGCGCGGGCTCCGCCACCGGCGGAGCGTCCTCGCGCCACCATCAGGACGCCGACGAGCACGAGAAGCAGTCCGACGATGCCGCCGACGAGCGGGATCGTCGTCTTCACCGCACTGAGCAGCGACGCCTTGCCGGAGTACTCATCGACCGTCTCCTGGATGTACGCATCCGTGTACCCGAGCGTCGCCTTCGTGGTGGTGAGCTTGCGCTCTCCATCCAGCTCCAGCCAGGAGTCCTGGTCCTCGCCACCGCGGATGATGACCCCTGTGACCGGCTCGACGAGGAAGGTCCTGGTGTTGGAGTACACACGGTCCGCGACGACCGTCGGTGCGTCCTCACCGATCAGATCGCCCGGCACCGCGGACGTGCCCACCTTCGTGGGCTCGATGACCTGCTCGAACTCGTAGACGTCGAGGCCCTTGATGGTCGTCTCGCCCTTGAACTCGGCCGTCGTGGCCTCCTTCAGGGTGCCGTCCCAGAACTCGTAGTCCTGCTTCTTCGTGTCGAACGGGAACTTGAAGTACTGGCCCTTGAACGATCCGCGGGCCTTGGTGCCGCCGGAGTCGGTCGACGTGCCCTCCCAGCTCACGGCCTCGCCCGTGTGAGCGTCGAACGCCACCACGTCGGACGTGCTCGACAGCGGCGTCTGCCCGCTGCCGCAGTCGAAGTCGGGCGCGTCCGTGCAGGTGAACGTGTCCCAGACGACGAGGTCCCTGCGGCGGTCGTCGCTGGCCTTCTCGGATGCCTCGACGTCGCCCTCGACGATCCGCGTGGACTTCAGCGGCCCCTCCGCGACGGCAGGACCGCCCTCGGCGCCGACGTCGAGGTACTCGGCGTCCTCACCCGGAGCCGTCTGCGAGATGCTCGTCGTGACGTTGTTGGCCGGCGCGACGGCGAGCCGGTCGTACATGTAGAACTTCGACAACGCAGCGAGCGCGACGAGAAAGGCGCCCAAAAAGAGCGCGACAACTCCCAGCTTCTTGGCCATGGGGGCTCCCTCTTCGCCGAACCGGCGAATACGCACGCGGCTCCCTCCGCCACGTGATCGAGCGCACGTTACCAGTCCGTAGGGTCACCCGAGGGGAGGCCCGCGCACCGTCCGCGAACTGACTGATCCCACGAGCGCTGGAACGTCGATTCCACACTGGCTGGAACCCTCCGTGTGACAGTATCTGCGTTCGTGAGCACCACCCGGCGGAGCATGGATCTCATGACGTCCGCCCGCGACATCGTCCGTCCGTCTCGCGACCTGACCCGGGTCGAGCACATCAGGCTCACGGCACTCGTCATCGGGCTCGTTCACCTGGCGCTGAGAACATGGATCGCGCTCGGCGGTTGGTTCTACAGCGACGACTTCCTGCTGCTGGAGACCGCGAGGGAGAAGCCGTTCGGTCTCGACCTCCTGCTGACCCCGAACGACAGCCAGCTGATGCCCGTGGGCATGGCCGCTGCGTGGCTCGTCGACCAAGGCGGCCCTTTCGCGTGGAACATCGCGGCAGCCCAGATGATCGTCGTCGCCGGCCTCGCAGCAGTGGCCTGCTACGTCATGCTGGCGACACTGTTCGGGGAACGGTGGGGAGTCCTCGTCCCGCTGACCGTCTTCCTCTTCGTGCCGATGGCGCCCGACGCGGCTTCCTGGTGGGCCGCCGCCCTCAACGCGTTGCCCTTCCAGCTCGCGTTCTTCACGCTCGTCACCGCTTTCGTACTCTGGACCCGGGATCGGCGTGCCCGGTGGGCGCTCCTTGCGGGCGCTGCCTTCGCGTTCGCGGCCCTGAGCGGGCCACGCGGCCTCGTGATGGCCGTCCCCGTCGGTCTCTTCGTGGCACTCTTCCTCACCCGTGGTGCCGGGATACGCGCCTGGCTCGTCAACCTGGTCTCCACGCAGTGGCGCGTGGTGCTTCCGCTCGCTGCCTTCGGCATCGGGTATCTCGCCCTCTACGCCCGCACCGTGCCGACACCGCTGGAGGAAGCCAGCGAACCTCTCTTCTGGGAGGTGGCTCGAGGCATGGTCGGGGTGGGGTTCGTGCCGTCCCTCTTCGGTGGCCCGTGGCGCTGGGACGTCGTCGCAGACCCGATCAGCGTGCCCGACACGCCGCTGCTGCTGCAGTGGATCGCTCTCGTCGCACTCCTCGCGCTCGCCGTCTTCGTCGTTCGGCGCAATCCTCGTCCGGCCCTGTGCGCGACCGCCGTCCTCGCCG
>JBQGDU010000580.1:0-5438 GCA_052039245.1 Aeromicrobium sp.
ATCTCCGCGCAAGGTGGCGATCCCGACGCCGAGCTGCCCACCGCACGCGCCAACCACGTCGTCACCGCGCCGGCCACCGGCACGCTCGAGCGCCTCGACGCCCTCGCCGTCGGTCTCGCCGCCTGGCGTCTCGGTGCCGGACGGTCCAGTCCGGGGGAGAACGTGCAGGCGGGAGCCGGCGTCCAGATGCACGCCAAGCCCGGCGACGCCGTGCGCGAGGGTGAGCCGCTGTTGACCCTGCACACCGACACGCCAGAACGTTTCGAACGGGCCCTCGCGGCACTCGACGGCGGGATCGAGGTCGGGGACGGGACGGTCGCCACGCATGATGTCGTCATCGACAGGATTGGTTAGGGTCACGCCATGCGAGTGCTGAACGACCGCGACGAGATCGCCGAGGCCGCCGGCTCAGAGCTCGGGGTCAGCGAGTGGGTGCAGATCTCCCAGGAGCGCATCGACCTCTTCGCCGACGCCACCGGTGACCGGCAGTGGATCCCCGTGGATCCCGAGCGGGCCGCGGAAGGACCCGTCGGTGCCACCGGCGCCCACGGTTACCTGACGTTGTCCCTGCTGCCCTTCCTGGGCGCCCAGGTGTACGCGTTCGCCGGTGACGTCGCGCGCGTCAACTACGGGCTCAACAAGGTGCGCTTCGTCGAGCCGGTGACGGTGGGTTCCAAGCTGCGCAACCGCGTGGAGATGGCCGACGTCCAGGACATTGCCAAGGGACAGCAGGTCACCCTGCGGCACACCATCGAGATCAAGGGCGTCGACCGCCCGGCGTGCGTCGCCGAGACGGTCACTCTCCTGATCGACGCGCAGAAGAGCGAGGGCTCCGCATGAGTGAGCCGGCCACTCCCGAGCAGGTGCTCCGGGCGCCGAAGGTCGCGCTCCACGAGCACCTCGACGGTGGGGTGCGTCCCTCGACCGTGGCCGAGATCGCCGCGGAGATCGGGCACGAGCTCCCGGTGCCGGGCGACCGGCTCGGACTCTGGTTCGCCGACGCCGCCGGCTCCGGTTCGCTGCCCCGCTACCTCGAGACGTTCGTGCACACCGTCGCCGTCATGCAGCGCCCGCAGGACCTCGCGCGCGTGGCCAAGGAGGCGGTCCTCGACCTCGCCGCGGACGGCGTCGTGTACGCCGAGCTCCGTTGGGCTCCGGAGCAGCACCTCGAGGGCGGGCTCACGCTCGTCGAGACGGTGGAGGCCGTGCAGGCCGGCATCGACGAGGGGCGTGCCGAGGCCGCGGCCGAGGGGAGCCCGATCGTCGTCGGCCAGCTGCTCACGGCGATGCGTCACGCGCAGCACGGTCTGGAGATCGCCGAGCTGGTGGTGCAGCTCCGCGACCGTGGCGTCTGCGGCTTCGACATCGCCGGTGCCGAGGACGGCTTCCCGCCGATCCTGCACCTCGAGGCGTTCGAGTACCTGCGCCGCGAGAACGCCCACTTCACCATCCATGCGGGCGAGGCCTTCGGCCTGCCGTCCATCTGGCAGGCCATCCAGCGCTGCGGCGCCGACCGGCTCGGGCACGGTGTGCGGATCATCGACGACATCGACCTCGCTGCGCCCGACGGGCCGGCCCTCGGGCGGCTCGCGGCCTACATCCGCGACAAGCGCATCCCGTTGGAGATGTGCCCGTCCTCGAACCTGCAGACCTCGGCGGTGCCGGGGATGCGCTCGATCGCCGACCACCCGATCGGTCTGCTCAAGGACCTCGGGTTCCGGGTCACGGTGAACTGCGACAACCGGCTGATGAGCGGCACGACGATGAGCCGGGAGATGCAGCTGCTCGTGGACGCCTTCGGCTACGGCACCGACGACCTGCGCTGGTTCACCGTCAACGCCATGAAGAGCGCCTTCCTGCCCTTCGACGAGCGTCTCGCGCTCATCAACGACGTCATCAAGCCCGGCTACGCCGTCCTCTGACGCCCCATCAACCGCGAGTGGCGCAGGTTCGCGATTCTGAGACGGCGTGTCGCGCGGATCTGCGCCACTCGGGCACAGCTTTGCGCCACTCGATGTCCTGTCGTCACCGCAGCAGGCGCCGGGCCCGACGTGGTGACACCGGGGTGCAGCCCGCCACGAGGGCCTCGGCGACGATGCGGTTGTCATCGCGCACGAGCCGCCAGCCCCGACGCAGCAGGATCCAGGGCGACTTGCGGCCCTCTCGCAGGTCGCGGACGAGTCGTAGGGCGAAGGTGATGAGTCGGTGCCGTCGCAGGCACAGCGCGGCGTCCAGCAGGCCCGCGTCACGACACGCCCTGACGATTGCCGGAGCGAACAGGCCCTCGGCGATGAACTGCTCACCGACGTGGAGGTCGCGCGTTCCGACCCGGCGACTGGTCGAGATGTCGTACACCGGAACCTGCGCCGTCCCACCGGCGCACAGCTCGGCGATCGCCCCCACTGCGGCAACGGCGTCCCAGGAACCGGGGTCGTCCCAGTCGGGGATACCGAGGTCGGAGCGTGGCAGGTCGGGATCGTCGACCTCCCGGTAGAAGTCGTCCAGACGCAGCACCGACCAGCCGAGCACCTCGGCCAGATGAGACTTGCCCACACCCGACGGTCCAGCCACGATCACGACGCCCACGACGTGTCAGCCTACGAGGTGGTCGACCGTGCTCGACCACCGACGGACGACGCTGCCAGCGTGCCTACGATGGGATCATGCCGTCCCACTCCGACCTGCCGTTGACCGTGGCCGACGTCGCCGCGACGATCGACCACGCCATCCTCAAGCCCGAGCTGACGTGGACCGACGTCGAGGCCGAGCTCGACATCGCCGCGCGGTACGGCCTGTTCAGCGTGTGCGTGCGTCCGAGTGACGTCGCCCGGGTCGTGCAGCGGCTCGCCGGGACGGGCGTCGCCACGGGCACCGTGCTGGGCTTTCCGCACGGCTCGACCTCCACCGCTGCCAAGGTCGCCGAGGCCCGCCAGGCGCTGCTCGACGGTGCCGTCGAGCTCGACATGGTGCTCAACATCGGTCGGCTGCGCAGCGGTGCCGTCGACGACGTGGAGGCCGACATCCGCGCGGTCGTGGAGGCCGCCGACGGACACGTCGTGAAGGTCATCCTGGAGACGGCGTACCTCGACGACGAGCAGATCGTCGCCGGATGTGAGGCGGCCGAGCGGGCCGGCGCGGACTTCGTGAAGACGTCGACGGGCTTCGCCGGGGGAGGGGCGACCGTCCCGCACCTGAGGCTCATGCGCGCCTGCGTCGGTGACGACGTGCAGGTCAAGGCCTCCGGCGGGGTGCGCAGCCTCGACACCCTGCTCGAGATGAGCGCCCTCGGCGTCACCAGGTTCGGGACGAGCGCGTCGGCCACGATCCTCGACGACGTCGCCGCGCGAGCGGCCGGCGGCTCCGGGACCGGCGAGGTCGACACCGCCTCCTACTGAGCGGACCGTCTGAGCTGTACCTCGACGTCAGGGTGTCGGCCCGGCCGTGCTCCGGCGTCGCTTGAGGAAGACCACGAGGGCGATGACGAAGGCTGCCACCACCAGCGTGCCGGCGATCGCGACCGCGAGGATGATCTCCCGAGCGCCGCTCCACACCTTCGGGTCGTCGGAGATGCCGACGGTGCCCTGGCCCGTGCAGGACAGCGTGTGCGTGGACCCCGGCGGACCCTCGATGATCGTCACCTTGTGCCACGTGGTGTTCCCGAAGGTGAGCGTGGTGCTGCCCATGAGGCCGCGGGTGGAGCTGCTCCCGGTCTCGTCGGTGGCGGTGCACCGCTCGCCGCCCGGTGCAGCGGTGCTCCACACGGCGACCGGCCGTTCGTCGATCGTCACCTGCGAGGCGGGCGGCACGGACGTGATCTCGCACGAGGCGATGTTGGAGACCAGCCTCACCACGCCCAGCACGACGACCACCAGCGCGAGCAGCAGGAGACCGAGGGCGAGCAGGTACCAGGCGCGGGAGGGTCCACGAGAGGCAGTCATGGATCGAGGGTAGACGTGACGACACGGGCGGCGGACCACCAGGACCGGACGGTGCGGAGGACCCCGCGGTCGCCGTCGGCCAGGCTGCCGAGTGAGCGGACGGCGCCGACTGTGTGCGCTCATCACGCACCGCCCTTGTCGTCAGGCCGGGTGACCTTCGCGGGAGGTAGCGTCCGGGGATGGGCTTCGGACTGGTCGTGGGCGTCGCGATGGCGCTGATCTTCTTCTTCACGCAGCGGAACAAGGGGATGGGCGAGAAGAGCACGGCGGTGCAGGTCGCGACGGCGGCGGCAGCGGGTATCGCTGGTGGTTCCGCGTTCGCTCTGGGCCAGTTCGCAGTGAGCTGATCGCTCGTCCCTGCCAGTTGTGGCCGTCTGGTTGGCGCTCATGAGGGGCGCCGATCGGCTCGGGCTCCTCGAGAGCCGCTCACGCTGCGCATCCGTCAACTGCAGCCCGTCCAACACCTGCTCCACCACCGCCGCCAAACATCCGGCCCTGATTCCTCAGCCAGCCGAACCCGCCGCTCCTCGGTGCTGGCCTTCACACACGCCGCAGCCACCTCGGTCGGGTGCGTGCGCTCGGCAGCCCACGGCACGTACCAGGCGTTCGGCTTCGCCTCGGTGGTCGTGCCAGCGTCGTCACCGCCCGTCCTGTCCTTCGTGACACCGCCCCGGTGACGTCCTCCACCTCGAGCGACTGCACCTGAGCAGCCGGCCACGCCACAGTGCCGGCCGTGCGGTGGAGCTCCTCCAGGAGCGCCGTATGCGAATCGACGACCACCGGCCGACCCGGTGGTTCACTCGATCGTCACCTGCACGGCGTTGACGAACCGCGACGCCGTCCGGTTCGATCGGTATCGGGTCCGGTGCCGCCAGGTACGGGGGGACCTGAGCACTGCCGACGAACGATGGAGCCAGACACCGTGACCACTGTGAAGGGCCGTGTCCTCGCGGCCGTCTCCGCCGCCGCACTCACCGGGACCATCCTCGCTGCGGCGCCCGCCCAGGCCGACGAACCGGTCGACATCACGGTGCTGGGCTTCAACGACTTCCACGGCCGGATCGACGAGAACACCGTCAAGTTCGCCGGGACGATCGAGCAGCTGCGCCAGGAGCGCGGCGAGGACTCGACGGTCGTGCTGTCATCCGGTGACGACATCGGCGGCTCGCTCTTCGCGTCCTCGATCCAGCAGGACCAGCCCACCATCGACGTCCTCAACGCCCTGGAAGTCGACAGCACGACGGTCGGCAACCACGAGTTCGACCGCGGCTGGCCGGACCTGCGGGACCGCGTGGTCCCCGCCACCGAGCGGCCGATCCTCGGCGCCAACGTCCTCGGCCCGGACGGAGAGCCCGTCCTCGACGCCTACGAGCTGGTGGAGGCGGGCGGTCTCACGGTCGGCATCGTCGGCGCCGTCACGCAGGAGACGCCCTCGCTCGTGAGCCCCTCCGGTGTCGAGG
This sequence comes from Aeromicrobium sp., assembly GCA_052039245.1. Taxonomy (GTDB): domain Bacteria; phylum Actinomycetota; class Actinomycetes; order Propionibacteriales; family Nocardioidaceae; genus Aeromicrobium. The sequence goes on from JBQGDU010000580.1 coordinate 5,399, forward strand.
GACTGGAGTTCGCCGATCCCGTACAGGCCGTCAACGACAC
>JBQGDU010000581.1:0-1530 GCA_052039245.1 Aeromicrobium sp.
TCCGGGTTTTCGGCGTACAGTCGCGCCTCGATGGCGTGGCCGTGGATGGCCAGGTCGGCCTGGCCAGCGGGCAGCGGCGCGCCGGCCGCCACGCGCAACTGCCATTCGACCAGATCCTGGCCGCAGATCATCTCGGTGACGGGGTGCTCGACCTGCAACCGGGTGTTCATCTCCAGGAACGCGAAGGTCCCGTCCGGGCCCAGGACGAACTCCACCGTCCCCGCACCCCGATAGTCGACCGCTCGGGCGGCCTCGACGGCGGCGTCACACAGTCGACGTCGCAGGTCCTCGTCCACGACCGGGGAGGGAGCCTCCTCCAGAACCTTTTGATGACGTCGCTGGATGGAGCACTCGCGCTCGAACAGCGCGACCACGTTGCCGTGGTCGTCGGCCATCACCTGGACCTCGACGTGCCGAGGGTCCACGACGTACTTCTCGACGAAGACGGTGTCATCGGAGAACGCCGAGGCGGCCTCGCGTCGCGCGGAGACGACGGCCTCCTGCAGCTGCTCGGGCGAGGGGACGACCCTCATGCCGCGTCCTCCACCGCCGGCGCTGGCCTTGACGAGCACGGGGTATCCCAGCTGCTCGACCTCCCCTGCGGTGGCGTCGTCGACCGTCTCTGCGTCGAGTCGGACGCTGCGCAGCACCGGGACACCGGCTTCGTCCATGAGCTGCTTGGATCGGAGCTTGTCCCCCATCGAGCTGATCGCCGACGGCGACGGGCCGATGAAGGCGATGCTGGCATCGGCGCAGGCCGCAGCGAAGGAGGCGTTCTCGGACAGGAAGCCGTACCCCGGGTGGATGGCGTCGGCACCGGTTCGCCGTGCGGCATCCAGGACGAGGTCGGCCCGCAGGTAGGTGTCGGCCGATCGACTCCCCGGCAGATGGACCGCCTCGTCCGCCTCGCCGACGTAGGGGGCGAAAGCGTCGTCATCGGAATGGATCGCGACCGAGGCGATTCCCATCTCTCGACAGGTCCGGATCACACGGGAGGCGATCTCTCCGCGGTTCGCGATGAGGATCTTGCTGATGACCATGACGCTCACATCCTGAAGACGCCGAAGCCACGGCGGCCCTCGACGGGGCCGGAGGCGATGGCAGAGAGGGCGATCCCGAGCACGGTCCGGGTGTCGCGAGGGTCGATGATGCCGTCGTCGTAGAGGCGACCGCTCATGAAGAACGCGTCGGACTCCTCGCGGATCTGCGCCTCGATCTGCTCCCGACGAGCGGCATCGGCCGTCTCGTCGAACTCACGTCCCGAGGACTCGGCGGCGGACCGGGCGACGATCGAGAGGACACCGGCCAGCTGGGTGGCTCCCATGACGGCGGTGCGCGAACCGGGCCAGGCGAAAACGCACCGCGGCTCGAACGCACGACCCGACATGCCGTAGTTCCCGGCGCCGTAGGACGATCCCATCAGCAATGTGATGTGGGGGACGGCGCTGTTCGAGACAGCGTTGATCATCTTGGCGCCGTCCTTGATCATCCCGGCTTGTTCGTAGACCTTGCCGACGATGTATCCGGTGG
>JBQGDU010000582.1:0-2490 GCA_052039245.1 Aeromicrobium sp.
CATGGATGCGATGCAGGACATCCAGAGCGCGGCGAGCGACGCCGCGCCGGCGTCCGGGAGCAATCAGTGAGCTCACAGACCCTCGACATGGAAGCCGGCGAGAAGGATGCCGGCTCAGTCGTCCGGGAGGGGGATCCGACACCCGGCATCGCCCGCTGGATCGCCCAGCCGCTGTTCTGCCTGGCCGCCATCACCGCGGTGCTGGTGTACACCAACTCACGTGAGCTGACCACCAAGCAGGGTCTGCTGGAGAACGGTCAGCTGTGGGACGGGTTCACGCGCCACCTCTTCCTGACCGTCGTCGCCGCCGTGTTCGTCATCCTCGTCTCGATACCGCTGGGCATCCTGCTCACGCGTGGGCCGCTGCGGCGCTACTCCAGCGTCATCCTGGCCTTCGCCGGATTCGGTCAGGCTGCGCCGGCTGTCGGCCTGGTCGTGCTGTTCGCCCTGTACCTCGGGGTCGGGCCCTGGCCGTTCATCGCCGCGCTCACGCTGTACGGCATCCTGCCGGTCGCCGCCAACGTGGTGGCCGGGCTGGACGGCGTCGATCCGCGCCTGATCGAGGCCGGCCGGGGCATGGGGATGTCGGCCTTCATGGTGCTGCGCAAGGTGGAGCTCCCGATCGCCGTGCCCGTCATGCTCACCGGTGTGCGCACCGCCATCGTCCTGATGTGCGGCACGGCGGCCTTCGGTGGCTTCGTCGGGGCAGGAGGACTGGGCGCCCTCATCAACACCGGCATCAAGCTCGGCGAGAACCCCGTCCTGATCTGCGGCGCGGTGCTGATCGCCTCGCTCGCCCTGCTGCTCGACTGGCTCGCCCGGATCGTCGAGGTCCTGGCCACTCCGAAGGGACTGTGAGCGTCATGCGCGCACGAAAGCTTCTGCCCGCGGCGCTGGCTTCCGTCGCCCTCGTCGCGGCGACCGCCGCCTGCGGGCTGCAGAACGCCAACGGGTACATCGCCCCGGCCGAACCCGGTGAGATCAAGCACTACGACTCGCTCGAGGGAGTCGAGATCACCGTCGGTGCCAAGGACTTCACCGAGCAGCTGATCCTCGGCAACATGCTGGCGACCATCATGCAGACCGCCGGTGCGGACGTCACCAACCGCACGAACATCGCGGGAAGCAACGGTGTCCGGAACGCCCTGCTGAACCGCACCGTCGACATCTCGCCGGAGTACACCGGCACCGGCTGGATCTCCTACCTCCTGCACGACGACCCGGTGAAGGGCGAGGAGGAGCAGTGGCGGGCCACGGCCGAGGAGGACAAGGAGAAGAACCAGCTCATCTGGCTGCGCCCGGCACCGATGAACAACACGTACGCGTTCGCGATGGGACCGGAGACGGCGCAGCGGCTCGACGTCGAGAATCTCAGCGACCTCGCCGATCTCCCCCAGGAGGATCTCACCTTCTGCGTGGAGGATGAGTTCTACTCCCGCAACGACGGCTTCCCCTCGATGCTCAAGGCGTACGGACTCGAGCTCGGATCGTCGGTGCCCGACAGCCAGGTGCTCAAGCTGGACACCGGAGTGGTCTACGACGCCACCGCCAAGGGGGAGTGCAACTTCGGTGAGGTCTTCACGACCGACGGCCGCATCCCTGCTCTCGAGCTCACCCTGCTGGAGGACGACGAGGAGTTCTTCCCGCTGTACAACCTCACGCAGGTGGTGCAGGAGGACTTGCTCGAGGACCACCCCGAGATCGAGGAGATCTTCGCGACCGTCAACCCGCTCCTCACCAACGAGGTGATGCTCGAGCTCAACGCGAAGGTCGACGTCGAGGGGATGGAGCCGTCCCTGGTGGCGGTCGAGTGGCTGAAGTCCGAGGGACTGGTGAAGTAGCCGGCCCGTCCTTCGTCGACGAAGATCCCCTCGATCATGGTGATCGGGGGGATCTTCTCGTCTCACTCGTCGACTCCAGTTGCGATTATCGCAACTTTTGCCCTACGGTAGGTGGATGCCGAGCGACGACGCACCTGCCGAGCGTCTGCGGCTCGCCCTGCGTGACCGTGAGGTCTCGCAGGCGGAGGTCGCGGCCGCCATGGGGCTGGACGCGTCCAAGCTGAGCAAGGCCCTGCACGGGCGCCGACGTCTCACGCTGGAGGAGCTGAGCCGCGCGTCGGAGCACCTGCACGTGGATCTGGACTGGCTCTCCGGCCGGGGCGACGACCGACCGCCGGTCGTCGCTCCGTCCGGTCTCACCGCGCTGGCTCCGGAGCTGTACGAGGGTGAGGACGGCGGGCTGCGCCTCGCTGCCGTCGAGGCGGCCTGGGTCCTCGTCGCCGACCGCGGGCATGCTCGCGTCGAGCTGGAGGACGTCGCGTCCCGCTGCGGCCTCGAGACCGATGTCGTGCTGGAGCTGTTCCCGGGCGGCCGCAGCACTCTGCTGCGCGAGACCTTGCGACTCGCCGCCCGACGGGCGTACGAGCGTCAGCGCGGCGCGCTGAGTGGCATCGACGACGGTGTGCGGCGACTCCGCACCTTGATCGAC
>JBQGDU010000583.1:0-6562 GCA_052039245.1 Aeromicrobium sp.
TCTCCGGCGCCTCGCTCTCCTGCGGAGCCTCGCTCTCCTGAGGGGTCCCGGAGCCGCCCTCGGCGTCGTCGGAGGGCGCCAGTCCCTCGCTGAGTCCCACGAGCGGTGACGCGTCGTCGGCTCCGTCGGCCTCGCTGGGGGCCGCAGCCGACTCCCCGATCCCGCCGATGAGGCTGAAGACCCCCTCCAGGAGGTTGCCGAGCTGCTCCAGACCGAGACCCAGCCGGATGTCGAGGTTGGCGTAGTCGCCGTAGCAGGCCGTCTCGGTGACGGCGCGCGTGTCCGTGGCGTCGAGGTTCTCCGGGCACGCCTCGTTGGCGCGCGCCACGCTGTTGCCCACGATCGCGTCGGTGAACGGGAACGACAGCAGCGCCTGAGTGCTGGTGGCGAGGTCGTCACCGGCGTCGGCGAGGCCCTTCAGCGTGGGTTCGAGGTCGCGCAGCACGGCGAGCGTGTCGGCCTTCGTGCGTCGGATGACGTCCGTGCCGACGACGCCGAGGCGGTCCAGGGCCTCCAGCAGCCCGACGAGCTCGTCGCGCTGCTCGTCCAGGACCTCCAGCGCCTCCGGGAGCTCATCGAGCGCCTGGGTGATGGCGCCCTCCTGCTCCTGCGTGGTCTTGGCGAGGGTGTTGACCTTCTCCAGTGCGGTCAACAGCTCCTCCTTGTTCTCATCGAGCTGTCCGATGAAGTTCTCGGAGTTCTGCAGCAGCTGCTTGACCTCGGTCTCGTTGCCGTCGAGCGCCCGGTTGAGCTCCTTGACGATCGTGTTGGTCTTCTCCAGACCACCGCCGTTGAGCAGCAGGGAGGCCGCGCCGAGGACCTCCTCAATGTCCGGGTTGCGTCCGGAGCGGTCGAGTCCGATGTGGTCACCGTCCTCGAGACTGCCGATCGGGTTCTTCGCGGGAGCCTGGAGCGCGACGAACTTCTCGCCGAGCAGGCTCGACTGACGCAGGTTCGCCTCGGCGTTCGCCGGGAGCTCCACGTCGCCGTTGACCCGCAGGGTGACGGTGGCCGTCCAGCCGTCGAGCTCGATGTCGGTGACCTTGCCGACCGCGATGTCGTCCACGCGCACGGCGCTCTGGGGCACCAGGTCGAGGACGTCGCGGAACTCGACGGTGACCTCGTAGGGGTCGTCGCCGAGGTCGGCGCCGCCGGGCAGTGGGAGCTTGTACGGCGAGAGCCCGCAGCCGCTGAGCGCGAGGGCCACGGCGACGAGCAGCAACGCCGGGCGAAGAAGTGGTCGCGTCGTCATCACTGCACCGCCAGCATCTCGTCGAGGGAGGTGAGCGTCTTGTCGGGCGAGGAGGACGGCACCGAGGTCCGCTCGGCTGCCAGTCCCTCACGAAGCTGTTGGAGGAGCTCGTCGGGGACTTCCTCTTCCGTGGCCTCGGGCGGCGCCTGGTCCTGCGACCCGCCGGCGCCCTGGCGCAGGGCCCCTGCCAGTCCTTGCGTGCCCTGGCCGAGCAGGCCCGCGATGCTGTCGCAGCCGTCGACCAGGATCGGTCCGACGATCGGGATGTCCGGCAGCGGAGAGCCTGCGAGGGCCGAGCAGAGCAGGTTGGGCAGGCCCTCCACCACACCGGTGAGCAGGCCGAGGATGTCGGCGTGGTTGTCCAGCGTGCCGGAGTCGCCGTTGTAGGCCAGCGCGACGTTCGACAGTGCGGTCGGAGCGTTGACCGTGAACTCGTCCAGGTCCTTCTCGTGCTGGGCCAGCACCTCCGCGATCGTCTGGAGGTTGTCCACGTTGGCCCCCAGCTCCTCGCGGTTGTCGCGGACCAGGGTCCGGACCTCCACGAGGGCGTCGCCCAGGACCTCGAGCGTCTCGGCGAGGTCCTCGCGCTCGCCCGCGAGCACCTCGGACACCTCGGCGGTGGAGTCGAAGAAGGCGCGGACGGAGGAGTCGTTGCGATTCAGCAGGTCCACGAACTGCGAGACCTCCCGCACGCTGCCGAAGAGGTCGTCCTTGTTGTTGGACAGGGTCTGGCTCAGCCGGCCGAAGTTGCGCAGCGTCTGGTTGAGCTGCGCACCCTGACCGTCGAGCTGCTCGGCCGTGTCGTCGACGAGGCTGCTCAGGGCGCCGTCCTCGTTGGCGCCGTCCGGGCCGAGCGCCACGGCGAGGTCGTCGAGCGAGCCGTAGACCTCGTCGAGCTCGATCGGGACCTCGGTACGGTCGACGCCGAGCTCGGCGCCGTCGGCCAGAGCCTCTCCGCCGTCGTAGGCCGGCGCGAGCTGCACGAAACGGTCGCCGACGATGGCCGGCGAGACGATGACGGCCTTGACGTCCTCGGGCAGCTTCACGTCCTGGGGATAGGAGATCTCCGCCCGGACGGAGTCGCCACGCGGCGTGAGGGAGTCGACGGTGCCGACGGGCACCCCGAGGATCTTGACGTCAGAGCCCTCGTAGAGCGAGTTGGTGCGCGGGAAGTCGACCGTCAGCGTCCGCGAGTCCGTGCGGTCGACGAAGACGAAGACGGCTCCGGCGACCAGCAGCAGGACCACCAGCACGGTGATCATCCGGGAGAGGCCGGCGAACCGGTTCAGCAGACTGCTCATCAGCTCCCGCCCTTCGTCTCGCCGATCTGGACGTAGGTCTCGAACCAGGGCCCGGTGCCGAGCGCGTTGGAGAAGACCCGCAGGAACCCGGGCAGGCTGGTGAGGGCCTGGTCGAGGCTGTCGCGGTTGCGGCTCAGCATCGCCGTGACCCGCTCCAGCCGGGTGAGCGCCGGGTTGAGGTCGGCCCTCGTGTCCTCCACGAGGCCCTTGAGCTGCGCCGAGATCTCCTGGGTGGAGACCAGCAGTCGGTGGATGGAGGCGCGGCGCGAGCTGAGCGCCTCGAACAGGACGGTGGCGTCCTCGAACAACGTCTCCAGCTCGGTGTTGCGCGAGTTGAGCACGCCGGAGACCTTCTTGAGGTTCACCAGCAGGGTGTTGATCTGCTCGTCGCGGGCCACCAGGTTCTCCGACAGGTCCGAGACCCCCTTGATGGCCCCGCGGAACTCCTCCGGCGTCTCAGCGGCGACGTCGGAGAGCGTGGTGAGCGCGTCGGCGATCTGCTCCTTGTCCAGCGCCTCGTTGACCTCGGTCAGGTCCGTGAACGCCTCGACGACGTCGTACGCCGGCTCGGTCCGCTCGAGCGGGATGGTGCTGCCCTTCTCCAGCTCGCCACTGCCGTTCGGTGTGAGGGCGAGGAACTGCGCCCCGAGCAGGGTCCTGAGCTTGATCTCCGCGCCGGTCTCCGCCCCGAGCTCCGTGCCCTTGTCGAGCTTGAAGGCGACGTTGACCTTGTTGCCCTCGAGCTCGATGTCCTGAACCTTGCCGACGGTGATGCCGGCGACGCGCACCTCGGCACCCTCGCGCAGGCCACCGACCTCGGCGAACTCGGCCTGGTAGGTGTCGCCCGCGCCGATGATGGGCAGCTGGTCCGCCCGGAAGGCGCCGAGCAGCATCGCGGCGATGACGGCGAAGCCGAGCAGGCCGATGACGACGGGGTTGCGTTCGCGGAAGGGCTTCACGGCTTGTACTCCCCCTTCGCGGTACGGCACCGGTCGCCGCCGGCGCTGACCTCGAGCACCGGCTTCAGCAGGTCGGTCAGCTCCTTCGGGACGTCGTCGAAGTCGACCGCCAGCTCACAGACGTAGAAGTTGAACAGCGCGCCGTTGGAGGCGAGGTTGCCGAGCTTCTCGATCTTGATCGGCAGGATCTTGAGCGACTTCTCGATCTGGTCGAGATTCTTCTTCTTCGACAGGTTGCCCGAGAGACGGTTGAGCTGCTTGACGTCGGCCTGCAGGTCGGGTCGGCCCTCCACCAGCAGGCCGGCAGTGTCCTCGGTGAGCGTGGAGATGGAGTCGAGCGAGCCGAGGATGGCCCCGCGGTCCTCCTTGAGCCCCGTGACCAACGACTGCAGGTTGTCGATCGTGCTGGTCAGCTGCTCGTCCCGGCTGCCGATGGTGTCGAGCACGTCGGAGAGGTTGGTGATCACCTCTCCGATCAGCTCGTCGCGGTCGGCGAGGGTCCGCGTGAGCGAGGACGTCCTCGCCAGGAGAGCCTCGACGTTGCCGGCCTCGCCCTGCAGGGTCTGGACGATCTCGAAGGCGAGCTTGTTGGTGTCCTCGGGCGAGAGCGCCTGGAAGACCGGCTTGAAGCCGTTGAGGAGCACGTTGAGGTCCAGCGCCTCCTCGGTGCGGTCCTGCGGGATGGTGCTGCCCGGCTCCAGACGGCTCGTGCCGCCCTCCGAGCCCTGGTAGAGCGCCATGTACCGCTGGCCGACCAGGTTGCGGAAGCGCAGCTGCGCGTTGGTGTTCTGGGTGAGCGGGGTGTCGGAGTCGACACCGAAGGTCACCAGGGCCTCGTCCCCGTCCACGATGTCGACGCTCTCGACCTCGCCGACGCGCACACCGCCGATGCGGACGTCGTCGCCCTTCGCGACGCCCGTGGCGTCGGAGAAGCGCGCCTTGTACGACTCGGTGGTCTGGAACAGGCCCTGGCTCAGGATCACCATGAGCAGCAGGGTGGCGCCGCCGGTGAAGCCGAAGAAGACGGCGAGCTTGAGCAGCGCGGACAGGGACTCCTTGTCGAGCTTCACGGGACCTGCACCTCCGCTCCACGCAGCACCGGGCTCAGCAGCAGCGACGCGACGTCGGGGACGTCACCGGCATCGACGCCGGCCATGGCACCGGCGAGCTGGCGCACCTGCTCGCGCTGCTTCTCGCTGTCGGAGTCGGCCAGGCTGGGGTTCCAGTACCCGAGATCGGACAGCGAGGCGGCGGCGCTGCGGTCGAACGCCCCGGTGTCATCGGGATCGAACTTGCCGTTGTGGTCGCTCGTCAGCCCCACGAGCTTGTAGATCTCCGGGTTGACCTTGAACGGGATCTTGCCCACGTGACGGGCTCCGGTCGGGTTGTTCCTGTCCGTCGGCCTACCCTCGGCGAAGCCCTCGTTGGTGTACTTGGGCAGGCTGTCGCAGACCTGCTCGATGGACTCCGGACCGGTGGGCTGCGCGTAGGACGTGGAGTCGATGAGCGACTGGTCGGGCAGCTGCGCCTCCTCGCCATCTCGGTACTGCGTCGGCTGGGTGTCGAGAAGCTTCAGGTCGATGTGCACCGTGCGGTTGCGGAGCACGCTGTCGAGCCTGGGAATGATCGTCGCCATCCCGCCGAGGAAGCACGGGAAGGTCGAGGAGTACTTCGAGCTGACCTCCAGGACCTCCCGACTCTGGGAGGAGAGCGCCTCGAGATCGTCGGCGTTGGCGGCGAGGAACTCCTCGAGCGTCCCGGCGAGACGCGTTCCCTCGTCGAAGAACGCCGCGAGCTCGGTGCGCTTCTCCACGACGGTGTTCCCGGTGGTGACCGTGTTGCGCAGGACCTCGGCGATCGTCGGCAGCTGCTCGGAGTAGACGTCGGCCACCTCGCCGAGCTTGACGACGTCGTCCACCAGCACCGGCACGTCCGGGTTGATCTCGTTGAGGTAGTCGTTCAGCGTGACCAGCGTGTCACCGATCTTCTCGCCCCTGCCCTCCAGCGCCTGCGCGACGGCGGACAGCGTGTACGAGAGGTCCGCCGGCTCCACGGCCTGCAGCAGCGGGTAGATGTCGTTGAGCAGCTCCTCGACCTCGATCGGCACCTCGGCGCGCTGGATCGTGTCGCCCGCCTTCAACGACTCGCTGTCCGGACCGGTGCCCTCGGGCGCGATCAGGGCGATGTACTTCTCGCCGAAGAGCGTCTTGGGGACGATGTCCGCCGTGACGTCGGCCGGGATGCGGTCGATGTCCTCGGGCTGGATGGCGAGCTTCATCTCCACGCCCTCGCCGGCCGGCTCGATCGAACGCACCGACCCGACGATCATGCCGCGCAGCTTGACGTCGGCGTTCTTGGGCAGGTTGGAGCCGGCCTTGGTGGTCTGCAGCGTCACCATCTCCGAGCTCACGAAGGTCTTGTTGAAGAAGGCGTACGTCAACCACACGAAGAACAGCATGAGGGCCAGGAACCCGATGCCCAGCACCTTCAGAGAGGTGGGCCGTTCGGCCAGAGGAGTCGCAGCCATGATCAGCCCGCCAATCTCACGGTGGCGGTCGTGCCCCAGATCGCCATGGAGGCGAGCAGGTCGACGACGTTGACGGCGACGATGGACGTCCGGACGGCGCGACCGACCGCCACGCCCACGCCGGCCGGTCCGCCGGAGGCGTAGTAGCCGTAGTAGCAGTGGATCAGGATCACGACGACCGCGAAGATGAGCACCTTGCCGAAGGACCACATGACGTCACCTGGCGGCAGGAACGTCGAGAAGTAGTGGTCGTAGGTGCCAGAGCTCTGCCCTTGGAGCTGGGTGATCGTGAGTCTGGTGGCGAAGTAGGAGGACAGCAGCCCGACCACGTAGAGCGGCACGACGGCGACGAGCCCGGCCAGGACGCGGGTGGTGACGAGGAACGGCATCGAGGGGATCGCCATGACCTCGAGGGCGTCGACCTCCTCGGAGATGCGCATGGCGCCGAGCTGGGCGGTGAAACCGCAGCCGACAGTGGCCGCCAGTGCGATGCCGGCGACGATGGGGGCGATCTCACGGGTGT
>JBQGDU010000584.1:0-2596 GCA_052039245.1 Aeromicrobium sp.
CACGCGCCACGGCCGCCAAAGATGATGCCATGAACCCTTCCGCTCTCCTGTCGACCCTCCTCGGCGTCGTGCTCTTCGTGGCCGTCGTCCTCGTGGCGCTCAAGGTGGCGCAGAGCATCGTCGGCACCGGCAGCAAGCGGGCCGCCGCGACGGAGGTGGCCGCCAAGCTCGTCTCCTACCCGACGGCCTCCGACGGCGTGCTCCGACGCCGGTTCGTGCGCGCCCTCGTGACCCAGCACGTCGTCATGCCGAGCGGAGAGCGTCTGGCGTTCGCCGATCTCACCGTGCGCGTCGCACCGGAGGACCTCGAGCGGCTCGACCCCGACGGAGACCTGGACCGGCTCGGCGAGGACGCCGCGAGCCTGTACCGGACGCACGCCGACCGTGAGGGCTGGGCGCTGCCCGCCGTCACGACCGTCACGGTGGAGGTCGATCACGCGCTGCGGGCCGGCTGGATCCCGCCGGCCCGCGGAACCCGACGAGCCGAGCAGTCGGGCCTGCTCACGACGTCACGAACCGCTGTGGTGCAGGAGCGACCCGCCTGGCTCGGGTGGGAGAGCGTCGGGGCCAGTGAGGAGCACGACGACGAGGAGACGGACGACGGTCAACCCACCGTCACGTTCCCGGCCGCGGTGCCGGACGCACCCACCGTGGGTGTCGTTCCGCGGCTGCGCCTCCAGCGCGACGGCGTCGTGGCCGAGATCGGTCAGCACGACGAGGCCGTGATCGGTCGAGGGGCGCAGAGTCCACTGCCGTTGTCCCAGGGCGAGGTGTCGGCTCGACACGCTCAGCTGCGGTGGTGGTCAGGGCAGTGGCAGGTGCGCGACCTGGGCAGCACCAACGGGACGATGCTCGACGGGCAGCGACTCGACCCGGACACCTGGACCACCCTCGTCGACGGTGCTGTGCTCGCCCTCGCCGGTGTACGGGTCGTCGTGGTCGCCGATGGGACGGGCACGGTGCGTCGTGAGGCGGTCAGGGTCCAGTAGGGACAATGGCCTCCGGAGGACCGTCCCGGTCCTTCCTGGACCACACAGCGTGAGGAGGAGCGTGCCGGTGTCCGATCCTCGCCCCACCACACCGTTGCACCTCGTCCGCTCCGACGACGCACCCACCGTCGAGGTGGGGCCCGGCACGGCTCCTGTGCCTCCACTCCCCGCGGCATCCCGACCTGCGGAGCCCGTCGGCGTGCCGGGGGAGCGACGCTTCCTGCTGCGCGGCCGCATCGGCGCGGGCAACCACGGAGTGGTGTTCCGTGCCAGGGACCAGCACCTGCAACGCGACGTCGCCATCAAACGCTTCTCCCACTACCTCGCCGACGACCCGCGCGCGATGCGTCGGATCACCCGCGAGGTCGCGACCCTGGCCCGGATCAGCCACCCGAACGTCGTCACCGTGCACGACCTCGTGCACCTGCCGGACGGCGACGGAGAGATCACGCCACACCTGGTCATGGAGCTGGTGGAGGGGACGTCGTTGCGTGACCTCCTCACCACGTACGGCCCCAGTCCTCGATCGGTCATCGCGGTGCGCGGCGTCCTGGAGGGGCTCGCGGCCTGCCACCGTGCGGACATCCTGCATCTCGACATCAAGCCGGCCAACGTCCTGGTGGCCGAGTCCGGGGGCATCAAGATCGTCGACTTCGGGATCGCCCGGGCCGCGTCCGACGTCACCGCCACGGTCGCCGGCACCCCGCACTACATGGCCCCGGAGCAGTACGACGGCCGTGCCGACGAACGCAGTGACGTCTACTCGGTCGGCTGTCTGCTGTACGAGTGCCTCACCGGGCGACCGCCGTTCGAGGGCACCATGGCGAGCCAGCTGCTCGCTCACCGCACGCGGCCCCGGCCCGACCCCCGTCATCTCGCTCCGTACGTGAGCCCGGGTCTCGCCGGCGTCGTGACCCGCGCGATGGCGATCGACCCGGTCGTGCCGGCCCAGGCGCCTCCGGCGAGACCGACGCTGCCCTCGACGGTCCCGCCTGCGTACCCGGCCCCGCAGCGGACCCCGGAGCCGCCGCACGCGACGGCGGAGCCGTCCGCTCCGGCAGGTCCGCTGGTCACCGGCTGGTCGCGTGCGCAGCGACTGCTCACCGGTCTGACCCTCTCGGCCCTCGTCGTCGCGATCGTGCCGGGTCTGGTGTGGACGAGCACCAGCATCCCGCCGGCGCCGCAGTTCCTGCCCACCTCGATGAGCGACCCCACGACGTGGTGGTTGCTGGCCGTGGGCCTGGCGATGCTCAGGCTCCTCGCCCGCCGTGACCTGTTGATGGAGAGGCTCGGTGGGCCGCCCGTCGGCACGTCCCGCCCTGTCACGACGGCCGACGCCGGAGTCCGGGCCGGCGTGTGGCAGTCCGCTGGAGCCGCGATGCTCGGGTCAGCCCCGATGCTGCTGCCCTGGTACGCCATGGGAGTGGCCGTCCTCGCGGACGCGCTCGGGTTCGGCTGGCCCGACGACCTCTACGGCTCGGGGTGGACGATCGCCTGGCTGCTCATGCCGCTCGCGGCCGTCGTCCTGACGTGGCACGCCCTGACCCGGTTCCGATTCCGGTTCGGCCGGATGCTGCTGGCGTCGGTGCTGATCGCCGGGGCCGCGC
>JBQGDU010000585.1:0-1524 GCA_052039245.1 Aeromicrobium sp.
CATCATCGTCGTCGACTTCATCGACATGGTCCTCGAGTCCAACCGCGACCTCGTGCTGCGCCGCCTCGTCGAATGCCTCAGTCGCGATCGCACGAAGCACCAGGTCGCCGAGGTCACCTCGCTCGGACTCGTGCAGATGACGCGCAAGAAGCTCGGACTCGGCCTGCTGGAGACCTTCAGCGAGGCGTGCGAGGTTTGCGCCGGCCGCGGTGTCATCGTGCACCACGACCCGGTCGTCAAGCACCGCGCGGGCAACGGCGGCGGGCAGTCCTCCGGTCGCCGCCAGCGCGGCGGGAACGGCCAGCAGAACCAGAACTCGGCCCAGGCCAGTTCTGTCGCCCACGGCATCCCGGAGGGGGCGAAGTCCGCGCTCGCGCAGATCGCCGCCTCCACGCTCGCGCCCACGGTCGAACCTGTCCTCGAGGTGGCCCCGGCCGCCGAGACCGAGCAGCCTTCGGCGCAGGACCGCCCGAAGAAGCCTCGCCGCAAGCGCGGTGCGGACCGTGGCGGCAGCTCGCCGAAGACCGAAGCCGAGCAGCTGCTCGACTCGGTGCTGGATGCGCTGCCGGAGCCCAAGGCTCCCGGTCAGGGGCGCAATCGACGCCGGGTGACGACGGCGGCGCTTACCGGTACCCCGGTGGCGGTGAACAGCTCAGACGCGCCTGTCGCGGGCGGTGACTCGGAGTCCTGAGGCGATCAGTCGGCGGACGAGCTCCTTGCCGCCGACGTGATGGGCTCCTGCGGCGACGAGCCGGGGGAGGGTCTCCTCGGGGACGTCGTAGTGGTCCCGGTCGAACGACCTCGCGGGAAGGTTGTTCGCGTCTGCGAACGCGTGCAGCTCGTCCAGGCTCTCGTCGCTGACGAGGTGCGACCAGAGCCGACCGTGAGCGGGCCAGATAGGGTCGTCGATGAGAACGGTCACGCGGCGATCCTACGACATGCGACACAGGTCGCGCCCGCTTTGCGAGAGCGCCGGTGATCCGGTAAAGTAGTCCCTTGGTGCGCGAGCTGTGTCGTCCCCGGAGAACACCTCCACGGAACGGCGGGCGAAGCCCCGTGCTCGTACCCGTCAGACCTGCGACGAACGCAGGAACAGTCTTCCCGTGAGATTTCCGGAGCTCTTGCTCCCCAACGAAACAGGTATCAAGTGGTTTACGCAGTAGTGCGCGCCGGTGGGCGGCAGGAGAAGGTCGAGGTCGGCGCGATCGTTCAGCTCGACCGTGTTCAGGCTGCCCAGGGCGAGAAGATCGAACTGCCCGCAGTGCTTCTCGTCGACGGCTCCACCGTGACCACCGACGCCGACAAGCTGGCCAAGGTCAAGGTGACCGCCGAGGTCATCGGCAACCTCCGCGGCCCGAAGATCGTCATCCAGAAGTACAAGAACAAGACCGGCTACAAGAAGCGCCAGGGCCACCGCCAGGAGCTCACGCGCGTCAAGATCACCGGCATCAAGTAAGACCGAGGAGACCAGGACATGGCACACAAAAAGGGCGCAAGCTCCACCCGCAACGGTCGTGACTCCAA
>JBQGDU010000586.1:0-3619 GCA_052039245.1 Aeromicrobium sp.
ATCAACGGCCGTGACGACCCCGTGGCGCTTGCGGGGGTGCTCGCCGAGGAGCTCGCAGCGTTGGACTCCGTCGCCGCGGTGCCGATCGCCACCCCGGACGAGACCGGGCGCGCGATGCTGCTGAGCCTCATCCCCACGACCGCCGCTGACGATCAGGAGACTGCCGACCTCGTCGAGGTCATCCGGACGATGGCCGGCTCGTGGGAGCAGGAGTACGGGGTCGCCCTGTCGGTGACCGGCCAGACCGCTGCGGCCATCGACGTCTCCCAGCTGCTCAGCGACGCCCTCGTGCCGTACGTCGGCTTCATCGTCGTGCTGTCGTTGGTGCTGCTGACGATGGTCTTCCGCTCGGTGTGGGTGCCGGTCAAGGCCACGGTCGGGTTCCTGCTCACGATCGGTTCCGCGCTCGGCGCCGTCGCCCTCGTCTACTCCTGGGGGTGGGTCACCGGTCCGCTCGGGGTGGAGCAGACGGGCACGGTCGTCAGCTTCATGCCCATCATCGTCCTGGGGGTGCTGTTCGGACTGGCGATGGACTACGAGGTCTTCCTGGTCTCCACCATGCGAGAGGAGTACGTGCACGGCGGTGACGCCAGGCGCTCCATCCGTCGGGGCTTCGCGCGGTCCGCGCCGGTGGTGACGGCGGCGGCGCTGATCATGTTCGCCGTCTTCGCGACCTTCGTGCCGGCGGCCGACTCCACCATCAAGCCGATCGCACTGGCTCTCGCCGTGGGCGTGTTCGTCGATGCCTTCGTCGTGCGCATGACCTTCGTGCCGGCTGTCATGCACCTGCTCGGCGAGCGCGCGTGGTGGCTTCCCGGCTGGCTGGATCGCCGACTCCCGACCTTCGACATCGAGGGCGAGAAGCTGATGCGCGTCCTGGACGCCGAGACCGACACCGCGACCAGTGACCAGGACCGCGAGCCCGTCGGCTCGCGCGGCTGATCCCACCGGTTCCTTCACGAGGAGCAGACGATGGACTTCGAGCACGACACCCGGACCGCACGGCTTCACCAGGATGTACGTCGGCGCGAGGCTGGCCTGAGCACCCTGCAGTACGCCCCCGGCCGAGGAGGTGGGGCGGAGCCTCGCCCTCGTCCCGCCGGTGTTCACCTGCGCCGCTCCGGTACTGGACGACGTGCGGGTCCCCGTCACGAACCTCATCGGGTCCGAAGGGGGGACGGCTTCGCGATCGCCCAGGCCGGTCTGGGAACGGGACGGATCCACCGCTGCACGTAGCTGATCGGAATGATCGAGCGTGCCATCGACCCGACGACGGTGCGGACGAGGTGCGCAAGGTCTTTCTCGTCCGCCACGAGCTGCGGGCTCAGTGACGGCTCGTCCGTGCCTCACCCTCCCCGTCGAGGTCGTCGGCCAACCGGTGGTAGTGCCCACCCGCGACGAAACCGCCGTCGACGACCAGCTCGGAGCCGGTCATGAAGGAGGAGGCGTCCGAGAGCAGGAACAGCACCGCGGGCGCGATCTCGTCCGGGCGCGCCGGCCGACCGAGCGGCGTCGAGCGGTCGAACGCCTCGATCAACCCGTCGGCCTCGCGCAGCAACGGCGTCTCCACGAGACCCGGGTGCACCGAGTTGACGCGGACGCCCCAAGGCGCCAGCTCAAGTGCCGCGGTCTTGGTGAGTCCGCGCAGCCCCCACTTCGTGGCGGTGTACGCCGGGGAGTAGTGACCGACGAGTCCAGCCACCGAGGAGATGTTCACGACGGAGGCTCCGGTGGCGTCGCGCAGCAGAGGCGCCAACGCGCGGACGGCCTTGAGCGGACCGGTGAGGTTCACGTCGAGGACTCGCTGCCAGTCATCGTCGTCGGTCTCGAGGATGGTGGAGCGCGAGATGATGCCGGCGTTGTTCTCCAGACCGTCGACGCGCCGCCGCGGACTCCGGAGCCGGCCGTCGATGTCGGTCCAGGCGTCGGTGTCGGTGACGTCCATCGGGTGGCCGGTCGCGTCCAGGCCGGATCCGGCCAGCTCGCTCGCCACCTCCTCAGCCCCCTCGCGATCGACCAGCACCACCCGGTCACCGCGGCGCAGCAACGCCTCCGCGAAGGTCCGGCCCATCCCGGAGGCCGCTCCGGTGACGACCACAGTGGAGTCGCTCATCGCGGGGAACCCTCCCAGGCGTAGACCGGGTCCTGCGCGTCGCGGCGCTGACGGACCCAGGCCTCGGGCAGCGAGTCGCTGATGTGTTCGGTGCGGACCTCATCGAAGACGACGATGCGATCGGCGATGCGCCACTGCTCGCCGCGGCGCTCGAAGCGGTCGACGTAGCGACACCGGATGGTGGACAGCTCGTGCTCGCCCGTCTCGGGATCGGCCTGCTGGCGCAGGTAGCACAGGCAGTACGACTCGACGTCCGCGGAGTCGTCACCGGTGAAGTCCACCAGGACGTTGGTCACGAAGTGCTGTGAGGAGTCGATGGTGCGGTGGCGCTCCTGGATGTCCCGCGCCAGGCCGGCCGCATCGCCGACGTACCCGCCGTGGTGATCGACGGCGTCTGGGAAGTAGCAGTCGACGACCATCTCGAGGTCGAGCCGGTCGACGCCACGGCAGTAGCGGTACAGGACATCCTGGATCTCCAGGCGGTCGGTCAGTCGGGTCACGCGAGGTCCTCTCCGGTGGGGTGGGGCTGGTCGTCGCGGGTGACGCGACGGTGGCGGACGCGCCAGGAGCCGTCCACGCGGACGAGCTCGTCGTGCAGGACGGTGTGGCGGACGAGACGACTGGTGCTGTCGCGTGGTGTCGTCACGATCTGCAGGTAGGCGCGCACCTGCACGACGCCCGGCTCGACGACCGGGGCCTCGACCACGTCGACGGTCGAGACGACGTGTCGGGTGCGGGTGCCGGCGTCCTCGTCTCCTGCTGTGAACGCCTGCGCGAAGTCCTCGAGGGCGGCGCGACCGCGCACGGGTGCGGCGTAGGACGGGGAGTCGAACGTGCCGTCGGCGGTGAACGTCGTGCTCCAGCCGGGGGCGTCGCCGGAGTCGATCAGGTGGGACTGGCGTGCGTACAGGCGCAGCAGCGTCAGATAGGTCAGGTCGTCCATCGGTTCCTCCTCGGACGCGGTGCGTCCCCTCGGGGTGGGCCCGGCCGGCCCCCTAGACTGCGGATCGTGACGGCCCCCCAGGACGAGACCCGGACGACGCCGGGTGCCCAGACCCTGGACAGGGGGCTGCGGGTGCTGTGGCACCTCGCCGAGCTGCCGGACGGCGCGAGCCTGGTGGAGTTGAGCAGGTCCCTCGGCATCAACCGCACCGCCCTGCACCGGATGCTCGAGACGTTCGTCGCGCACGACCTCGTGCGGCGCGACGCGGCGAAGCGGTTCCACCTCTCCTACGGCCTGGTCGAGCTGGCGGCGGCGGTCGACAGCGACCTGCACACCCTGGCCTACCCGTTCATGACCGAGCTGGCCGAGGCCACCGGCTCGACGGTGCACCTGATGATCCCGATCAGCGAGAGCGAGGTGCAGGCGGTGGTGGTCGTGGAGCCACGGTTCGCCGCCGTCCATCTCGCCTTCCGCACGGGGCAGCGGCACGCCATCACCCGCGGGTCCGGTGGGGTGGCGATCCTCGCCGGACGTCCGGACTCCGCCGACGACCTCCCGCAGGT
>JBQGDU010000587.1:0-2185 GCA_052039245.1 Aeromicrobium sp.
AGCATGGACGCCGACCTCGTGGTCGTGGGTTCGGGATTCTTCGGTCTGACGATCGCCGAGCGCGCCGCGCGCGAGCTGGGCCGCAAGGTCCTCGTCATCGACCGACGCGACCACATCGGCGGCAACGCCTACTCCGAGGACGACCCGGACACCGGGATCGAGGTGCACCGCTACGGCGCGCACCTGTTCCACACCTCCAACGAGACGGTGTGGGAGTACGTCAACCGCTTCACGACGTTCACGAGCTACCAGCACCGCGTGTACACGCACCACAAGGGCGTCGTGTACCCGCTGCCGATCAACCTCGGCACGATCAACCAGTTCTTCGGCGCCGCCTACTCACCCGACGAGGCCCGCGCCGTCATCGCCGAGCAGGCCTCGGAGTTCGACGCGGCGACCGCCTCCAACCTGGAGGAGAAGGGCATCTCGCTCATCGGGCGTCCGCTGTACGAGGCGTTCATCCGCGACTACACGGCCAAGCAGTGGCAGACCGACCCCCGGGAGCTCCCGGCGGAGATCATCACCCGCCTGCCGGTCCGCTACACCTACGACAACCGGTACTTCAACGACACTCACGAGGGGCTCCCCACCCAGGGGTACACCCACTGGCTCGAGAACATGGCCGATCACCCGAACATCGAGGTGCGGCTCGGCGTCGACTTCTTCGACGACGCCCAGCCGGTCAGCAAGTCCTCGACCGTCGGGCAGGTGCCGGTGGTCTACACCGGCGCCGTCGACCGGTACTTCGACTTCGCCGAGGGCGAGCTGTCCTGGCGGACACTCGACTTCGAGCGCGAGGTGCTGCCCACGGGGGACTTCCAGGGCACGAGCGTCATGCACTACCCCGACGCGGACTACCCGTACACGAGCATCCACGAGTTCCGGCACTTCCACCCCGAGCGGACCTCCTACCCCGATGACAAGACCGTCATCATGCGGGAGTTCTCGCGGTTCGCCGAGCGGTCGGACGAGCCGTACTACCCGATCAACACCGAGACCGACCGTGAGCGTCTGCTGGCCTACCGTGCCCTCACCGAGGGGGAGCAGGACGTCTTCTTCGGCGGCCGCCTGGGCACGTACAAGTACCTCGACATGCACATGGCGATCGGCTCGGCGCTGTCGATGTTCCGCAACGAGGTCGGCCCGCTGCTGTCGGTCTGAGGCACCGAGGTGACGACGCGCGAGGAGCGACCCGCCGAGGGCGGCTTCATCGAGGAGCTGCACGGCGTGCGGGGCATCGCCCTCGCGCTCGTCGTGCTGTTCCACCTCTTCGGCCAGGGTCGGGTCTCCGGTGGCGTCGACGTCTTCCTGTTCTTCTCCGGGTTCCTGCTGACGGCGAGCATGTACCGCCGCTCGGTCCAGCGGAGCAAGGGCCGGGTCGTGCGCCACTACACGCGCACGCTGCTGCGCCTCTTCCCGGCCGCTCTGGTCGTGCTGGTCGGCGTCACCGTGGCCGTCCTGCTGTGGCGACCCCTGACCGACCAGCCGCAGGACCTGCGTGAGATCCGCGCCTCGCTGCTGTACTACGAGAACTGGGAGCTGATCCGCTCGCAGCTGGCCTACGGTGCCGCCGGGCCGGACGCGAGCGTGGTGCAGCACTTCTGGTCGCTCTCTCTGCAGGGCCAGTTCTTCCTGGTCTGGCCGCTGCTGGTGGTGGCTCTCGTCGCCGTGGGGCGTCGCGTCGAGCGACCCTGGCTGGTCACCGTCCTCGGCACGGGCGCTCTCACCCTCGCCGGCTTCGTGACGGCTCAGGTGATGGTCCGCGCGGACCAGCAGGTCGCCTACTTCCACGGGCTCTCGCGCTGGTGGGAGCTGACGCTGGGCGGTCTCCTGGCCCTGGTGCTGATGCGCTGGCGGCCCGGTGGCCGGCTGCTCCCGGGGCTCGGGTGGATCGGTCTGGCGTTGATCCTGGCCAGCGGCTTCGTGGTCGACGGTGCCCACGCGTTCCCGGGGCCCTGGGTGCTCCTGCCGCTCAGCGGTGCAGCGCTGGTCCTGGTGGCCGCCGGTGCTGCCCGTGGCCCCCGACGCCTGCTGCGCACCCGGCCTCTGACCTGGCTCGCCGACATCGCCTACGAGCTCTACCTGTGGCACTGGCCGATCCTGGTCGTCCTGCTGTCCGTGCAGGGCCGCGACGTGGTGGGACCGCGATCGGCGGCGATGATCCTGGCCGTCTCGGTGCTCGCGG
>JBQGDU010000588.1:0-3685 GCA_052039245.1 Aeromicrobium sp.
GAGACCCTGAGGCTCGCCGCTCAGCGCGCGTACGAGCGTCAGCGCGGTGCACTCGGCGGTATCGACGACGGCGTGCGTCGGCTGCGGACGCTGATCGACCTGCAGCTCCCCTCGCCGGGGACGTTGGACCGTGAATGGTCCATCTGGCTGCAGGTCTGGGCCGAGGCGGCGGTGGACCCCACGGTCCGCGAGGTCCACGAGCAGGCCTACGCGCGCTGGCTGGCCACCGTCCGGCAGGCGATCGCCCTGGGCCAGGAACAGGGCACCTGCCGTGTCGGCGACGCCGAGGAGATGGCCGTCCGGTTGACGGCACTCGTCGACGGACTGGGTCTGGGCCTCGTGACGAGGCGCACCGGCCGTACCGACTCGACGGTGCGCGACGCCGTCGAGGACCACCTGCGAGCCCACGTGCTCGCCCCCGAGACGTCCGAGGAGGACTCATGAACGACAACGTCATCATCACCTGCGCCGTGACGGGAGCAGCCGACACGGTGAGCCGCAGCGAGCACGTGCCGGTCACTCCGGAGCAGATCGCGGAGTCCGCGATCGCCGCGGCCCGCGCCGGCGCCGCCGTGGTGCACGTCCACGTGCGCGACCCCGAGACCGGTCAGGGCTCCCGGGACGTCGCGCTCTACCGCGAGACCGTGCGGCTCATCCGGGCGGCCGACGTCGACGTCGTGCTCAACCTGACCGCGGGCATGGGCGGAGACCTGGTGATCGACGCCGAGGACCCGCTCAAGCCGGTGGACGGGACGGACCTGGTCAACGGTCTGCAGCGCCTGCCGCACGTGGAGGAGCTGCTGCCGGACATCTGCACGCTCGACTGCGGCTCGATGAACTTCGGCGAGGGTCAGCAGCTGTACATCAGCACCCCGGACATGCTCCGCGTCGGAGCCGGACGCATCCAGGAGCTCGGGGTGAAGCCGGAGATGGAAATCTTCGACACCGGGCACCTGTGGTTCGCGACCCAGCTCGTCGAGGAGGGGCTCATCGACCCGCCGCCGATGTTCCAGTTGTGCATGGACGTGCCCTACGGTGCGCCGGCCGACCCGCTGACCCTGCAGGCCATGGTCAACCGTCTTCCGAAGGACGCCGTCTGGGCCGCGTTCGCGCTCGGTCGCAAGCAGATGCCGTGGGTCGCCCAGGCGATCCTCCTGGGCGGACACGTCCGCGTCGGGCTGGAGGACAACCTCTACCTGTCCAAGGGCGTCAAGGCCACGAACGAGCAGCTCGTCGAGCGGGCCGTCGACCTCGTGGGCAACCTCGGCTCGAAGGTCGCGACACCGGACGAGGCGCGCGAGATCCTGAACCTGAAGGCCCGAGCATGACGCGGCCGGCACCCACGGAGGTGCGCACCGTCGCGTGTGTCGGGGCGGGCGTGATCGGCGGCGGCTGGGTCGCTCACTTCCTCGCCCGTGGGTACGACGTCGTCGCCTGGGACCCGGCGCCGGACGCCGAGGAGCGCCTGCGCAGCCTCGTCGACGCCGCGTGGCCGGCCCTGGAGTCGCTCGGTCTCGCCGACAGCGCCGACCGATCCCGGTTGCGGGTCGTGCCGGAGCTGGAGCAGGCCGTGGCCGTGGCCGACGTGGTCCAGGAGAGCGCGCCCGAGGACCTCGACCTCAAGATCGATCTGCTGGCGCGGATCGACGCCGCGACGCCCCAGGACGTCGTCATCTCCTCCTCGACGTCCGGGTTCACGATGAGCGAGATGCAGGTCGGCGCGGTGCGCCCGGAACGGCTCGTCGTGGGGCACCCGTTCAACCCGCCGTACCTGATCCCGCTCGTGGAGGTCGTGGGAGGCGAGCGGACGTCGGCCGAGGTCGTGGCCTGGACCTCGGAGTTCTTCGAGGTGGCCGGCAAGTCGGTCATCACGATGGACCGTGAGGTGCCCGGCTTCATCGCCAACCGGCTGCAGGAGGCCCTGTGGCGCGAGGCGCTGCACATGGTGGACGCGGGGGAGGCGACCGTCGAGCAGATCGACGCCTCGATCACCCAGGGTCCTGGGCTGCGCTGGGCCTTCCACGGCCCGATGCTGACCTTCCACCTCGCCGGCGGCCAGGGCGGCATGGCGCACATGCTCGACCACTTCGGACCATCGTTGAAGTCCCCGTGGACTCGTCTCGACGCTCCCGAGCTGACCTCGAGGCTGCGTGACGCCGTCGTGCAGGGCGTCGCGGACGCGGACGGACGGCCGGTATCCGAGCTCGTCGCCGAGCGCGACCGGAACCTGATCGCCGTCATGCGCACGCTGCAGGGCCTGCGCTGATGGCGCCCTTGGCCGTCCGCACCGAGCAGGTCCGTTCGGAGTGGATCGACTACAACGGCCACCTGAGCGAGGCGTACTACGTCCTGCTGTTCGGCTTCGGGACCGATGACGTGATGGACGCCGTCGGTCTCGACGCCGAGTACCGAGCAGCGTCCCAGGCCTCCCTGTTCACCGTCGAGGCGCACGTCCGCTACCTCGACCAGGTCGGGGCCGACGACGAGGTCGAGGTGCGGTCCTGGGTCGTCGGGGTGGGGGAGAAGCGTCTGCGGCTGTGGCACGAGCTCTCGACCGGCGGCACGCTCTGTGCCACCGAGGAGGTCCTCGCGGTGCACGTCGACACCGAGGCGGGACGCGCGACCCCGTTGCCGGAATCGGTGCTGGAGCGCGCACGTCGAGCGGTCTCGGACCTGCCAGAGGGAGCCGGGCGCGCCATCGGCGCCGTCCGTTAGTCGGCCCCTGCCGGGCCTCGCCGTCGTCGTCCGTGAGGGCTGGTGGCGCCTCGACGGAGCCGACTGGCGGCCGGTGGACGCGCCCGGGCCGATCTGGCGGATCGTCGTCGACGGCGATGCCCTCTACGCCTTGGGGGAGGACGACGAGGTGTGGGTGAGCGACGACGCCGGTGGCTCCTGGTCGAGCCTCGACGTGTGAGCGACCCGGCTTCGTCCTGCGGTGTTGCCGGGCACCGGAGCCCTGCGCGGGAGAGCCGCGCCGGGCCATGGACCAGGAGTCGTCCGCGCCGACCGACGCTGCTAGGCTCGACCCGTCAAACCGACGTCCTTTAAGCACCGTCCCGTGAGGCGGAGAAGGAGGTCAGCCGATGGCCGCGCCCACGAGCGTTCCCTCGTCTGATGATGCGCCCGTCCCACCCCGGACGGTGCTCGACGAGACCGACATCTCCCGCGCCCTGACCCGGATCACGCACGAGATCCTCGAGCGCAACCGTGACGCCGACGACCTCGTCATCCTGGGCATCCCGACCCGCGGGGTGCCCTTGGCCCGTCGCGTCGCAGCGCGGATGAGCGAGGTCGAGGGCCGCGCGATCCACGCCGGTGCGCTCGACATCACCATGTACCGCGACGACCTGCGCAGCGGGCCGGTGCGGAGCCTGGAGCACACCGACCTGCCCGACGACGTGGACGGCAAGACGGTCGTGCTCGTCGACGACGTCCTGATGAGCGGACGCACCATCCGCGCCGCGCTCGACGCCCTCGCCGACCTCGGTCGGCCCCGAGCCGTGCAGCTGGCCGTGCTCGTCGACCGTGGCCATCGCGAGCTCCCCATCCGGGCCGACTTCGTCGGCAAGAACCTGCCGACGTCGCTCGCGGAGCGGGTGGGCGTCCGGCTCACGGAGATCGACGACGACGGCGGGGTCGACGCGGTGTCGATCGCCGCGCCGTCGACGGACCGGGAGGGGGAGCC
>JBQGDU010000589.1:0-2701 GCA_052039245.1 Aeromicrobium sp.
TCCGCAAGGACAAGTCGCTCGCACCTCTGCTGACCGAGGCGCAGAAGGCGCTGGAGGTGCTGTCGGAGGGGACCGGCGTCTTCCAGGCCGGCCTCGACCTCGACGCGCTGCGCGAGCTGCACCTGCTCACGGCCAAGAAGCTGCTGTTCGTCTTCAACTGCGACACCGAGGAGCTCGGGGACGAGGAGCTCAAGTCGCGCATGCGTGACCTCGTCGCCCCCGCGGAGGCGATCTTCCTCGACGCGCTCGCCGAGGCCGAGCTCGCCGGACTGGGTGACGACGAGGAGGCGGAGGAGATGCGCGCCGAGCTGCTCGCCGAGATGGGTGTGGAGGAGCCGGGCCTCGACGCGTTGGCGCGGGTCGGGTTCGACACGCTCGGGCTGCAGACCTACCTCACCGCCGGTCCCAAAGAGGCCCGGGCGTGGACGATCCGCAAGGGCTCCACCGCCCCGGAGGCCGCCGGCGTCATCCACACCGACTTCCAGAAGGGCTTCATCAAGGCCGAGATCGTCTCCTTCGACGACCTCGTCGAGGCCGGCAGCATGAACGCCGCCAAGGCGGCCGGCAAGGTGCGCATGGAGGGCAAGGACTACGTCATGGCCGACGGCGACGTGGTGGAGTTCCGCTTCAACGTGTGATGTGTGGGAGCGGGAGACAGTGATGCCTCGATCCGAGCGCTCCGACCTGTCGATCCGCGATGCGCTCGGGCCGGGGGAGTACCCGCGGCTCGTGGAGATATGGCGTAGCGCCGTGGATGCCACGCACCAGTTCCTCGCCGAGGAGCACCGCGAGGAGATCGAGTCGCGACTGGCCACGGACTACCTGCCGCAGGCGGATCTGCACGTGGCCGATCGCGACGGCATCCCGGTCGCGTTCGCGGGAGTCTCGGGGGCGAGCCTGGAGATGCTCTTCGTGGACGCGCAGCAGCGCGGTCAGGGGATCGGTACCGCTCTGCTGGCGTTCGTCGTCGCCGAGCACGGCGTGACGACCGTGGACGTCAACGAGCAGAATGCGCAGGCGGTCGAGTTCTACCGGCGCCGTGGTTTCCGGCTCGTCGGCAGGAGCGAGCTGGACGATCAGGGGCGCCCGTACCCGATCCTGCACCTGACGCTCCGTGCCGAGGACGCAGACCAGGATGCGGTGGAGCCCCGTCTCGACGGTTGACCACCGTCCGCGTCAGGCCTGCGAATCGCGTGGAACCGGCGCCGCGAGCTGTTCAGACGCGGCGGCGATCCGAGCGGAGCCCGATGGCGACTCCTGCGTCGATGACGAACAGGGCACACATCGCGACGGCGTTGCGCCGACGTCCATGGCGCCGGTACTCGTCGGCGAACAGCAGGTGGAGCAGGGACCGTGTGGCGACGGCGCGCCACCGCCAGGGCGACGACCTGCCGGCGAGGATGGTGGCGCCCAGGACGAGATCCGCCGTTCCGAGGACGCGTCGACGTTCCACGCTGGTCTCCGCCAGGCCGAGCCGCTGCCCCGCCGGGCCGGGCGCGACGGTCAGGCAGCCACCGAGCCCGACCGAGACCACGCCGACACCGTCGGCGGCGACGGTGAGGGTCGTCTTCCGCACTACCGGCATGGAACGAGGGTAGGGCAGCGGTCGGCGCGAGCAGACGCGACAGGGCGGGCTCGCGTCACCAGGAGAGGGTGAGCCAGGGCGATCCGTCGCGGGTGTGCAGGTCCTCCACGGCCTTGGTGAAGTGGACCGCCTCGGAGTCGACGGGGTTCCGGACGTCGCGGGCCCTCCAGAAGGCGCGCCCGGTGAGGAACGCCGACCCGAACTCCCGCCACGAGCCGTGGGCCGCTCGCGACTGGTCCACCGCGGTGTCGATGGCGTCGAACGCATCGTGCTCGCTCACGTACCCCGCGTCGGCCATGAGCCGGCTCAGGTGGACGACGCGCGCGGTGTCCCAGGCCGTGATGCTCTCCGGCGCCGGGTGGGGCAGGTGCTCGTGACCGCCGGACTGCAGGGAGAGCGACCAACCGGTGAACCAGGTCTCGGCCTGGTCGACGTCGAGGTCGAGAAACCCGGCCCGCTCCCGGACGAGCTGCGCGGCGGCGGCGTAGTCCTGGCGTCGCCCGCCCGCCTCGGCCAGCCGCATCACCTCGGGGCCGATCAGACGGTAGTACCGGTCGTGTCCGCCGTCGAGCAGGAACCGGTAGGCGGTGTCGACGTCCTCCGGGCCATGCACGTCCCACGCCTGGGCCAGGAGCTTGGCCGCGGTTCGCTGGTCGGCCCGCATCGTGAGCGCGTTGATCGGCAGGTCACCCTCCACGGCGTAGACGGCGCCGAGCGCGAGCCCGCGATGCTCCCGCGCCGAGAGGGGACGGGCGTCGTCGAGGACGTTGAAGGAGAAGGTGAACGCCTTGGACAGGGAGGAGAACAGACCCATTCCGGGGGTGATCCTTTCGGGAGCGGCGGACCATCCGGTCGGGGAGGTCGAGCGTCACGCTAGGGCGGCGCAGACGTCCCGGGCATCCGTGGAACTACGGCACTGTCCGGGCGGTCTGCCCTCCGGCCGAGCGCGACGAGGCGAAGACCCCGGCCGAGGCTCGTCGGCGGTGCTCAGGTGAGCAACGCCGCGTGCAGCTCATCGAGGTCCTCGGCGTACAGGTCGAAGGCGTCGCCGTCGGTGGGCGGATCGCCGTTGGGGCGCGGCACGTAGGCGGTGCGGAGGCCCACTTCGGCCGCGGC
>JBQGDU010000590.1:0-2240 GCA_052039245.1 Aeromicrobium sp.
CCACCGGTCACGAGCCGCTCGTCGGAGATCGGGCCGCGGTCGAACCAGGCGATCTCCTTCGGGTTCTCCGAATCGGTGAAGTCGAACATCGACCAGCCGCCCTGGTACCAGGCCTGGACCAAGATGTCCTTGCCCATGACCGGGACGAGCGACCCGTTGTGGGCGACGCAGTACTCCGTGGCGGCCTGCACGCGTGGGATCTTGTAGTAGCTCTTGAAGTGCAGCTTGCCCTTCTTGCTCAGGTCGTAGATCCCGTTGGCGCCCTTCGTCTCGCCGGTCTCCTCGTTGCAGGTGGGCGCGCCCCCGCCGCCGAGCTCGTCGGTGAAGACGACCTTGCTGGCGTCGTTGTTGAACGTCGCGGAGTGCCAGAAGGCGAAGTTCTCCTCGTCGCGCACCTGCTCGGTGACCTTGAGCTCCTCGCGGTCGGAGATGTCGAGCATGATGCCGTCGCCCATGCAGGCGCCCGCCATGATGTCCTTCTCCGGGAACGACGTCAGGTCGTGACAGCCGCTCGTCTCGCGCGAGTAACCACCGCCCGGGTTGCCGCCGTCGGGGAAGACGACCTCCTTCTTGACCAGGCTCGCCTTCTGCGGCTTCTTCAGCGGCACCTTGACGATGCTGATCAGGTCGTGCGGGGGCTGGCAGTTCGGGAACGAGGCGTTCGGCGCGTACGAGGAGACGTAGACGTAGAGGTCCTCGATCTTTCCCTTGCCCGGCTTGCCCTTGCTCTTGCCGGGCTTCTTCGCCTCACCGGGAGCGAGGGTGTGGGTGTGCGAGCCGCAGGGCGTCGCGACCGCCGAGACGTACTTGGGCTTGCGGACGTCGGAGATGTCGAAGACCCGGATGCCCTCCCATGCGTCAGCGTTGGTGGCCGAGTCGGGTTCGCTGCTGCAGGAGTCGTCGCTGCGGGCGGCATCGGTGCTCAGCACGAGCAGGTCGCCGTAGACGGAGATGTCGTTCTGCGCGCCGGGGCACACCACCTGGCTGACGACCTTCGGCTTCGACGGCTTGCGGATGTCGTAGACGGTGAAGCCGTTGTAGTTCCCCGCGAAGGCGTAGTTGCCCTGGAAGGCGAGGTCGCTGTTGAGCGCGTCCTCGGTCGCGAAGGCCCCCTGCTTGGGGATGTTCGCGAGGAAGTCGACGTTCTTGCTGCTGTCCTCCTCACCGACGCCGAGCTCGGGGCCGGCGCCCTTCTGCAGGAGACGGGCGACGTCGTTGCCGGGTAGGCAGTTGCCGGCGAGGCGGTCGGCCTCGGACAGCGTGACGGCGTCCTCGCAAGGATCTGGGTCGGGCTGCTTCTCATCGGCCGCCGCTTGCAGCGGCGCGACGAGCCCGGCGGCGACGAGGCCGGCGGCAGCGGTGAGGAGAGCCGTTCTGACGGCTCGTGGGCGACGTGCGGAGTGCACCATGGATGTTGTCCTTCCCCCGAAGGCCTTTATCCTGACCCGACCGGTGGGTCCACGACAAGTGCCACGCCGCACTCGTCATCGAACCGACACACGACGAGTGCAGGCTGGAGCCACCGCATCGAGGGAAGGCAGCACCCATGGTCCACGCCATCATCCGACGCCCGCTGTCCGTTGCGGCAGCCATCGCACTCACCGTCGGCCTGGTCGCCTGCAGCGGGGAGGACGACCGACCCGAGGTGGACGGCACCATCGTGCAGCCGGGCAAGCCGGGCGAGGACTCCGAGGAGCTCGACGAGGCACCCGAGGTGAAGCCGGCCGAGGCCAACGACGCCGACGTGCAGTTCGCGCAGATGATGATCCCGCACCACGCCCAGGCGCTGGAGATGAGCGAGCTCGCGCCGGAGGCCGGCGGCAGCGAGCAGGTCAGGACCCTCGCCGACCGCATCAACGGCGCCCAGCGACCGGAGATCGTGCTGATGGCCGGCTGGCTCACCGATCAGGGCCACGACGCGCCCACCAAGAAGCAGATCGACTCCGGCGACATCCCGATGGAGCACCACGGCGGTCACGGCGGCGGTGAGCACGCGATGGAGGGCATGGCCACCGAGGCGCAGATGAAGGCGTTGTCGAAGGCTGAGGGCGAGGACTTCGACGTCCTCTTCCTGCAGCTGATGATCCGTCACCACGAGGGCGCGATCTCGATGACGTCGGACGTCCTGCGCGACGGGTCCGACCGTCAGATCAGCGAGCTCGCCTCCGGGATGTCCTCGGACCAGGGGGTCGAGATCGATCGCATGACCAAGCTGCTGGAACGTATCGGCTGACGCGCTC
>JBQGDU010000591.1:0-10829 GCA_052039245.1 Aeromicrobium sp.
GATCGCGTTCTGGCGCAACGCCGCCGCGGCCGCGGTGCTCGCGCCCTGGGCGGCCGCACCGTCCTCGCGTCGCCGCCTGGTCGGTCTCGATCGTCGCCACACCCTGCTGACCGTGGCCGCCGGGGTCCTGCTCGCCGGGCACTTCGCCGCCTGGGTGACGGCGCTGCAGCTGACGACGGTCGCCGCGGCCACGGCCCTCGTCTCGACGCAGGTGGTCTGGGTGGTGGCCCTCGACCGGCTCATGGGACGGGAGGTGCCCCGCCCGGTCGTGATCGGGTGTGCCCTCGCCGTCGGCGGGGTCCTCGTGGTGACGGGTGTCGACCTCACGCTGTCGACCCGCGCCCTCGTGGGGGACCTGCTCGCCGTCGTCGGCGGAGCGTGCGCCGCCGGGTACCTGGTGTGCGGACGCCAGGTCCGTACCCGCCTGTCGACCACGGGCTACACGTTCGCCTGCTACGGGACCTGCGCCCTCGTCCTTCTGGCCGCCGGACTCGCCGGCGGGACGTCATTCGTGGGCTTCCCGGTCGAGGTGTGGCTCCTGCTGGCGGCGGTCACCGTGAGCGCCCAGCTGCTGGGCCACTCCCTGCTCAACCACCTGCTCGCGGTCATGAGCCCGACCGTCATCTCGCTCCTGCTGCTGCTCGAGGTCCCCGGGGCCGCCCTGCTGGCGGCCGCCTTCCTGGGCCAGGTCCCTCCCGCCGGGGTCTTCGTCGGTCTTGCCCTGGTGCTGGCCGGCCTGGTCGTCGTGGTCGGGTCCCGACGCCCAGAGCGCGAGGTACTCGACCCGCCGACGTGAGGTCCATGTCACGCGGGTCCCGACCGCTGCGGCGGCTACCGGCGGGTATGGTCAGCGCGTCAGACGCCGAGACAGGAGCAGCTCATGGGACGACTCGCCAGCACCGAGGGACTCACCGACGTCCAGACGGAGATCATCAAGACCATCCGCGAGTTCGTGGACGAGCAGATCATCCCCGTCGCCCAGGAGCTCGAGCACGCCGACGAGTACCCCACCGAGATCATCGAGGGTCTCAAGGAGCTGGGCGTCTTCGGTCTGACCATCCCCGAGGAGTTCGGCGGTCTGGGCGAGTCGCTGCTGACCTACGCGCTCGTGGTGGAGGAGATCGCCCGCGGTTGGATGAGCGTCTCCGGCGTCATCAACACGCACTTCATCGTCGCCTATCTGCTGATGCAGCATGGCACCGACGAGCAGAAGCAGAAGTACCTGCCCAGGATGGCCGCGGGCGAGGTGCGGGGCGCGTTCTCGATGTCCGAACCGGCCCTCGGCTCGGACGTCTCGGCGGTCTCGACCAAGGCGACGAAGTCCGACGACGGCTCCTACTCCATCACCGGCCAGAAGATGTGGCTGACGAACGGTGGCACCTCGACGCTGGTGGCGCTGCTGTGCAAGACCGACGAGGGCGCTGAGTCGGTCTACAAGAACATGACCACCTTCCTGGTCGAGAAGGAGCCGGGCTTCGGCGAGACCGCCCAGGGTGTCACCGTCCCCGGCAAGCTGGAGAAGATGGGCTACAAGGGCGTCGAGACCACCGAGCTCATCCTGGAGGACCACCAGATCTCCGCCGAGCAGATCCTCGGTGGCGAGCCGGGCAAGGGCTTCTTCCAGATGATGGACGGCGTCGAGGTCGGTCGCGTCAACGTCGCGGCTCGCGCCTGCGGTCTGCAGATCCGCGGCTTCGAGCTCGGCATCGCCTACGCGCAGCAGCGCAAGACCTTCGGCAAGCAGATCGCCGACCACCAGGCCGTCCTGTTCCGTCTCGCCGACATGGCCACCAAGGTCGAGACGTCGCACGCCATGATGGTGCGCGCCGCGCGCCTGAAGGACTCCGGCAAGCGCATGGACGTCGAGGCCGGCATGGCCAAGATGGTCGCCTCGGAGTACGCCAACGAGGTCGTGGAGGACTCCTTCCGCATCCACGGCGGGTACGGCTACTCCAAGGAGTACGAGATCGAGCGCCTCATGCGCGAGGTCAAGTTCATGCTCATCGGCGAGGGCACGTCCGACATCCAGAAGATGATCATCGGGCGGTCCCTGCTCAAGGACTACAAGCTCTGAGCAGCTGATCGTGGGTCGGCCGATCCATGGACCGTTCACGCCGAGGCGCTTCCAGGCGGAGGCGCTGGAGGCGATCGCCCGCGGGCGGGCCGAGGGTCGGCACCGCTTCTGGGTGTCGCTCCCGCCCGGCGCGGGCAAGACCATCGTCGGCACCGAGCTGATCGCGGACATCGGCCACCCGGCCGTGGTGCTCTGCCCGAACACGGCCATCCAGAGCCAGTGGGTGTCGACGTGGGGGCGCTACGGACGCGGCGCCGCCGGCGCGGAACGCAGTCTCGAGAGCCACGTGACGGTACTGACCTACCAGTCGCTCGCCACCTTCGACCGCGAGGACCGCGACACCTCCGGGTCCCTCGTCGACCAGCTCCACGACAACGGCCGAGCGCTCGTCGAGGCGCTGCACGAGGCGGGCCCCGTCACCATCGTGCTCGATGAGTGTCATCACCTGCTGGAGGTGTGGGGCGCGCTGCTGACCGAGGTGCTCGCCGAGGTGCCGGAGGCGACGGTGCTGGGCCTCACCGCGACGCCACCCACCGTCCTGGATCGCCGACAGGCCGAGCAGGTGCAGGCCCTCTTCGGCGACATCGTCTTCAGCGCCTCGATCCCTGCCGCGGTGCGGGAGGGAGACCTCGCACCGTTCGCCGAGCTGGCCTGGCTGGTCGAGCCGACCGACGACGAGCAGCACTGGCTGAGCGACTCCGCCGCTCGCTTCCTCGACCTCACCACCGACCTGCTCGACCCGACCTACGGCTCCACGCCGATCCTCACCTGGTGCGACCAGCGGTTCGGAGGACTCATCGGGACGTGGCAGCGGTTCGAGCAGGAGGAACCGGAGCTGGCTCGTGCCGGGCTGCGGCTCGTGCACGCCGACCTGCTCGCACTGCCCGAGGGTGCCCGCCTGCGCGAGCAGCACCGACAGGAGCTCACCGCCGACGACTGGGCCACCCTCATCCACGACTGGGTGCGCGGCTGCCTCGCCCGCACCGACCTTCGCCAGGACGACGCCGTCATCGAGGACCTGCGGCAGGCGCTGCCCGGCATCGGCTACCACCTCACCCGTCGAGGAGTCTCCTCGGTGGTCTCGGCGCTGGACCGCGTGCTGAGCCGCAGCGAGGCCAAGATGGCCGGAGCCGCCCAGGTGGTGGCCGCCGAGCACCGTGTGCTCGGCGACCGGCTGCGGGCCGTGGTCGTGTGCGACCACGAGCGCGCCGTCCCGACGTCGTCGGCGGCACTGCGGCACGCCCCCGCCCTCTACGGCTCGGCGATCCAGGTGATGGTCGCGCTGCGGGAGACACCGGTGCGCTCGGTCCTGGTGACAGGTCGGACGGTGGCCGCCGTCCCCGCCCTGGCCGAGCAGCTCGTGGCCCACGTCGCGGAGCACGATCCTGACCTCCGCCTGGGTCTGGAGCCGCTGCCCGACCTGCCTGAGCTCGTCACGGTGAGTGGCTGGTCGAGCCGACAGTGGGTCCCGCACGTCACCCGGTTCTTCGAGCAGGGACGTGCCCAGGTGCTCGTCGGCACCAGGGCCCTGCTGGGTGAGGGGTGGGACGCCAAGGGTGTCAACGCGCTCATCGATCTCTCCACCGCGGCCACGACGTCCGCCGTCGTGCAGACCCGCGGCAGGGCGTTGCGCACCGATCCGGCCTGGCCCGACAAGGTGGCCATCACCTGGAGCGTCGTCTGCGTCGCGGAGGGCCATCCCGGCGGCGACTCCGACTGGAAGCGGTTCGTCCGCAAGCACGACGGCTACTTCGGCGTGGACGACGACGGCGACGTCGTCTCCGGGGTGGCGCACGTCGACGCACGGTTCTCGCCCTTCGCACCGCCGCAGGCCGCGTCGTTCGATGCCGTCAACCTCGACATGGCCGATCGCACCGCGACGCGCGAGGAGATCCGTGACCGCTGGCGGGTGGGCGAGCCGTACACCGACACGATCCGGCACACCATCCGCGTCATGCCCGAGGCAGACTCGCCGATCGCCGACCTGCTCGTCGAGTCCCGCCCCGACGCACCGGAGCCCCCGTCGCCACCCCTGGCTCGCATGGGACCGCACGGACCCGTCGGCACGACGGCCGGGTGGTCGCCCCGCCGTCACCCGTGGGTCGCGGCCCGGTCCTGCGCCGTCGAGCTCGGCACCACCGGCTACGCCTGGGCGGTGGCGGACGCGATGGCCGACCTCGGGCTGGGGGACGGAGCACGCGCGGTGGACGCTCACATCGGGGCCGACGGGGAGTATCGCCTGGGACTCGACGGGGTCGACGAGGCGACGTCGCTGCGGTTCGTCGAGGCTCTCGAGGAGCTGCTCGGGCCCATCCTCGATCCGTCGTGGCTCATCGCCCAGGAGCTCGCCCCGACGCCCTCCAACGGCACGGGGTGGCGCGTGCTCGTCGGCAGTGCGAAGCCGGCAGGACGGCTGTGGTTCTGCGTGCCGTCGTCGTTCGCGCGTCGCAAGGAGCAGCGCGCTGCCTTCAAGCGGGCGTGGAGCCGGTGGGTGAGCGCCACCGAGCCGGTGCCGGTGGGAGCGCCGGAGGGGCAGGCCGCCCTGGCTGCGTGGCTGGGCAGCAGCGCCGCCGACGTCGCCACGACCGTCCGCACGGCCTGGCGCTGAGCAGCGGCCTACGCTGGAGGCATGGCACCCACGCAGCACGGCATCTTCGAGCTCGAGTTCCCCCAGTCGCTCGGGGTCTACGACGACTACGCCGAGGCCCAGGCCGCGGTCGACCACCTCTCCGACCGCGAGTTCCCGGTGGAGAAGATCCTGATCGTCGGCACCGACCTCAAGCAGGTGGAGCGGGTCACCGGGCGGCTCACCACGGGGCGGGTCGCCGCCATGGGAGCGGCGTCCGGCGCGTGGCTGGGCCTGCTGATCGGCCTGCTCATCGGCATCTTCGCCGAGTCCGGGCAGTGGGTCTCCACGGTGCTGACCGGACTCGGTCTCGGTGTCCTCTTCGGCGCCATCTGGGCCCTGCTCGGCTACGCAGCCACGCGTGGCCAACGCGACTTCAGCTCCGTCACCCGCACGGTGGCCACGCGGTACGAGGTGCTGGTCGAGCACTCGCAGCTGGCCAAGGGGCAGGAGCTGCTGGCCGAGCGTCCCGGGCGGTCCGTCGACCTCTGACGTCGTCCACTCGGCTGACCCGGGGCCCGCAGGCCCTCGAGCCTCGGCGATGATGTGGGCGCCGGAGCAACCAGCCCAGGAGGAAGCACGCGCATGACCAAGACGAACGCCGGGAACTTCTTCGAGGACTTCACGGTCGGCCAGGTGATCGAGCACGCCACCCCGCGCACGATCACCGAGGGGGACCGGGCCGTCTACGGTGCCATCTACCCGACGCGTTTCGCGATCCCGTCCTCCGCGCAGTTCGCCGCCTCCGTGGGCCTCGACCCGCACCCGGTCGAGGACCTGATCGCCTTCCACGTCGCGTTCGGCAAGACCGTCCCCGACGTCTCGCTCAACGCGGTCGCCAACCTCGGCTACGCCGAGTGCCGCTTCCACCGGCCGGTGGTGCCGGGTGACACGCTCAGCACCAGCTCGGAGGTCATCGGTCTCAAGCAGAACTCCAACGGGCGCACCGGCGTCGTGTACGTCCGCTCCACCGCCACCAACCAGCGGGGCGAGGTCGCGCTGGACTGGGTCCGCTGGGTCATGGTGCACAAGCGGGACCACGAGGCACCCGCCCCGGAGACGGTGCTGCCCGAGGTGGCCGACGTCGTCGCCCCCGCTGATCTCGTCGTGCCTGCCGGTCTCGACCTCTCCGACTACGACGTCGCCGCCGCCGGTGAGCCGCACCGGTTCGGCGACTACGAGATCGGGGAGAGGATCGATCACGTCGACGGGGTGACGATCAGCGAGGCCGAGCACATGATGGCCACGCGGCTGTGGCAGAACACCGCCAAGGTGCACTTCAACACCGAGGCCCGTCCCGACGGCCAGCGGCTCGTCTACGGCGGGCACGTCATCTCCCTCGCGCGGGCGCTGTCGTTCAACGGGCTCGCCAACGCGCAGCTCGTCGCGGCCATCAACGCCGGCTCGCACGTGGCCCCGGCGTTCGCCGGCGACACCGTGTACGCCTGGTCGGAGGTGCTGGACAAGGCGGAGTTGGACGCTCCCGGCGTCGGGGCCCTGCGACTGCGCCTCGTCGCGACGAAGGGCCGCGACGAGTCCATGACGCTGCGCGGCGACGACGGGAAGTACACAGATGGCGTCCTGCTCGACCTCGATCTGTGGGCACTGCTCCCGCGGTGACCGCTCTGCGATGACGCCGTGACGACAGGGGGACCGAGGATGAGGAAGCGTCAGTGGCTCGCGGGAGCCGTGGCGGTGGTGCTGGTCGGGTGCGGTGGCTCATCCGCCGACCAGGAGTCTCGAGCCACCCCGGAGCCGACCGTCGAGCCCCGCTCCGCGGAGCAGCTCGTCGCCGCACTGCCCGAGGACGGCGACCTGCCCGACGGTGCCCGCGACATCCGCCGATGCCCGCCCGAGGACTGCTTCGGGACGGGGGAGTGGACGGGCGTCGTCTTCGCCGCCCCGCAGCCGGAGGGACTGGACGGCCCAGAGCTCGAGCGGTGGGAGTCCTCCCAGGCCCCTGGTTCGGAGTGGGTTCACCTCCGGGTGCTCGGGGCGGCGGACGAGGAGGAGGTCGCTGACCACGTCGACCTCACCCGCGAGCAGCTCGCGGAGCTCGTCGGCGAGTACGACGTCGACTTCGAGGAGACCGAGCAGGGCTTCACGCCGGGCATGCGCGGCGTCGGTCGGCTCACGGAGTCGTCGGTGCGGGGGTGGACCGCGCTGGAGCACTCGGCACGCAGCGACATCATCGACCAAGCGGGCGAGGTCGACGGCTCACGAGGCGACGCGACACTCCTGCTGTGGTCCGGGACGATGGTCGTGGAGGCGCGTGCCTACCTCAGCGGCGCGTACCAGGACTCCGTCGCGGAGGATGTCGTGCGTGACCTGATCGAGCAGTACCTCGACCGGTTGGAGTCGTCCTGATGGGTGCCCTTCTCTACCTCGTCCGGCACGGGGAGACCGAGTGGAGCCGGGCGCACCGGCACACCGGCACCACCGACCTGCCGCTCACCGATGCGGGGGAGCGGACTGCGCGCACACTCGCGCCGGTGCTCGCCGGTCTGGATCTCTCCCTCGTCCTCACCAGTCCGCGCCAGCGCGCCCGTCGTACCGCGGAGCTGGCCGGTTTCGCCGACGCGGTGGTCGACGAGGACCTCGTGGAGTGGGACTACGGCGACTACGAGGGACTCACGACCCCGCAGATCCGTGAGTCCGTCCCCGACTGGACCATCTGGTCGCATCCGGTACCGGGGGGCGAGAGCGGAGCGGACGTCGCCGCTCGCCTCGACCGGGTGATCGCCCGGGTGCGCGAGAGCGGCGGCACGTCGCTCGTGTTCGCGCACGGGCACAGCCTGCGGGTGCTGGCAGCGCGCTGGCTCGGGCTCGACGCGGCCGATGGACGGCACTTCTTCCTCGACACGGCCACCTACTCGGTGCTCGGCGACGACCGTGGCCAGGACGCAGTCCTGCGCTGGAACGTCGACGCGACCTGAGGACGTCGCCCGCCGGAGGCCACGGCGTCAGTCGTGCATGACCGCCTTGACGTGGCGGTACCAGTCGCTCTGGAATCGCTCTCGCGGGTCGTGATCGAGCTTCGCGCGCAGGAACTCCGCCAGTCGGGGGTGGCCGGCCTCCAGCTGCTCGCGGGTGGCCCACCGGTGGTAGGTGAGGAAGAAGCTGCCGGACCGCTCGAGGGCGAGGTCGATGAGGGCGCGGAAGTCCTCGGCCGCACGTTCGACGCCGGGGGGTGAGTGCTCGACGTGCAGGTTGAAGATGACGCACGCGAAGGGCTCGCGGGCCCAGGCCAGCACGGTCTCGGTGTCGGCCTCGATGAGGCGGACCGTCCCGTAGACCACCGTCGCACCGCTCCCGCGCAGATGCGTGGCGGCGGCGCGCAGGAAGTCCTCGAGCCGGTCGCGTGGGACGTAGAGCTCGGTGATCATCTCGCTGCCGGGGGTCTGCGCACCCAGCGCGGCGTCGAGGATCGCGTGGTAGCCGTCGACGTACTCGGCCATCTGATGGGTGTCGGACCAGTACCGCTGACCCGACGTGGCGAGGTAGTGCTCGATGTAGGCCTGCACGACCCGGGCCCGGTCGGTGTGGGCCAGGTGCAGCAGCGCGCCCCACTCCTGCCGCGAGAGGACCTTCTGGGCCTCATCGATCGGCTGCTCGTCGGTGGGTCGGTAGCAGGAGAAGACACCGCGGGCGAGGAAGTCGTCGGCCGTCTCGTCCACGGAGAACTGGAAGTCGCCGTAGAGATAGCCGTCGTGGATCCGCTCGGCGAATCCCGAGGCGACGGTGGCGAGCTCGCGGACCTCCACGATGCGCTGGACCTGGTGCCGGCGGACCAGGCGAAGCGTGACGGAGTGGATGACGCCGAGCAAGCCGTAGCCGCCCACGACCAGCGAGAACAGCTCGGGGTCGTCGGTCCGACTGCACGTGCGCACCTGTCCGTCGGCGTCCACGACGGTGAGCTGCTCGACGTCGTCGACGATCGGACGCATCGTCAGGCCGCGACCGTGGCCGTTGGCCGAGACGGTGCCGCCGATGGTCAGGTCGTCGGCACCGGTCTGCTTCTGGCGGATGCTCCAGCCGTGGGGATCGTGGTCCTGCAGCTCGGCCAGCCGGGCGACGAGCTCGGGCCACATGATGCCGGCCTCGACGGTGACGAGTCCGTTCTCCCGGTCGAGGTCGAGCACGCGGCGGCACCCGCGCATGTCCAGCACGATCCCGCCGTCGCAGAACTGCTGGCCGCCCATGGCGTGACGGCCACCGGCGACGGCGATCGGCAGGTCGAGGGCCGCGGCCTGCTGCACGGCGTCGACGATGTCGGCGAGCTGCTCGACCTCCACCAGGCGCGCGTGGCTCTCGTTGAGCCGGGAGTGCAGGTCGTTCACCGTTGTGAGGGGGGACTCGGCGGTCATGTGGCGCCTTTCGCTCGGCCGCGCGATCATCGCACACGAGGAGGTTAATCTGACGCCGTGCGCATCGACCTCCACACCCACTCCACCCGCTCCGACGGAACCGACTCGCCGACGGAGCTGGTGCGCAAGGCTGCCGAGGTGGCCGCTCTCGACGTGGTCGCCCTGACCGACCACGACGCCGCGACGGGGTGGGACGAGGCCCAGGCGGCGGCAGACGAGGTCGGTGTCACGTTGGTCAAGGGCATCGAGATCTCGACGACCTTCGAGTGGGAGAGCGTCCACCTGCTGGGCTACGAGTTCGACCCGACGTACCCGCCCCTCGTCGAGGAGCTGCGACGCGTCCTCGGTGGTCGGGACGCGCGGCTGCCGCGCATGCTGGCTCGTCTGGCCGAGCACGGCATCCACATCACCGAGGAGGACGTCGCGGCCCAGTCCGGTGACGCGGCGGCGTCGGGACGCCCTCACGTCGCCGACGCGATGGTGGCCAAGGGGTACATCGAGCATCGTGACGAGGCCTTCGACGGCTGGTTGAACACCGGCGGCAGGGCCCACGTCGAGCGGTACGCGGCTCCGTTGCTCGACGCGATCCGGCTCGTGAAGGCGGCAGGCGGCAAGGCTGTCGTCGCGCACCCGTGGTCGCGGGGCAGCGACCGGGTGCTGACTCCGGAGACCTTCGAGCGTCTCCGTGGTGCAGGGCTCGACGGCATCGAGGTGGACCACGTCGACCACGGGGACGTGGCACGCCGCGAGCTGCGGGCGATCGCCACCGACCTCGACCTCGTCGTCACCGGCTCGAGCGACTACCACGGCACCGGCAAGTCCGAAGCGTTCCGGCTCGGCGCCAACCTCACCGATCCCGAGCAGTACGCGCGTCTCCTCGGCTGACTCGACACTTTGAGCGAGTGCTCACATTGGTGTACCGTGCATCTTGAGCAGTCGCTCAAAGACGTACGAGAAGGAGATCAGTGATGGTGCGACACCGACAGCTCTACGTGGAGACGACGGTCGCTGCACCGGTCGACCAGGTGTGGGCGTGCACCCAGGACGTCCGCGAGCACGCCCGCTGGGACCTGAGGTTCGGCGGCATCGAGACGCTCGACGGAGCCCCGGGGGAGCAGCAGCGGTTCCGCTACGCCACCTTCGGGATCTCCGGCGAGGGGGTCAGCGTCGGTGAGCGACGTGGGCCCGACGGCTCCGCCACCTCCGCGCTGCGGTTCTCCAGCGACCACCCGCTCTCGGTGATCGCCCACGGGTCGGGGTACTGGCGCTACGAGCCGGTGGCCGGCGGGACTCGATTCCTGACCGGGTACGACTACCGCGCCCGGTACCCGCGGCTCGACCGGCTCTTCCGACCGCTCATGGGCTGGGCGACGGCGTGGTCCTTCGACCGGCTGCGGCTGTGGTTGGAGCGCGGTGTGAGTCCGGAGCAGCTGCTCGTCCGGGCCGTGCTCGATGTCCTGTGGCGGGTGGCCCTCGTCATCGGCACCGGGTGGCTGACACCGCTCCTCGGCGCCGTGACGCTCCTCGGCGTGCTGGTGGTCCCCGTCCCCCCGGGCGTCCCCTCGGGGCGTCGGCCCCTGCGTCGCCCGCCGGAGAGGGCGAGGCGGACGCGGGACGTGGTGGCGACGTCATGACCGCCGTCTTCCGCGAGGCCCTCGGGTCGGACTTCGAGCGACTCCACCCCCGGCTGCAGGAGCGGTTCGGCTTCGACTCCTCCGACGGCATCGGATGCGTGGGCCGGGGCCGGATGGACCGCATCTGG
>JBQGDU010000592.1:0-3568 GCA_052039245.1 Aeromicrobium sp.
ACTCCGAGACCACGAGCAGGTCGCAGGCGAGGGCCATCTCGAATCCGCCGCCGAGCGCGTAGCCTTCGACTGCCGCGATCACCGGCTTCATCGGTGGCCGTTCCACCAGGCCGCCGAACCCGCGGCCCTCGACCCACGGACGTTCGCCGTGGTCCACGAAGCGCTTCAGGTCCATGCCGGCGCAGAAGTGCCCTCCGGCTCCGGTGATGACGGCGACCGTCAGGGTGTCGTCCGCGTCGAGGTCGTCCATCGCGTCCGCGATGATGCGGGCGCCCTCGAGCGTCATGGCGTTGCGTTGCTCCGGACGCGTCAGGGTGATCAGCAACGTCGCGCCGTGCCGCGCGACCTCGACCGGTGCCGCGTTCACCGCGGTGCCATTCGGATGGCGCCGTCGAGCCGCAGCGTGGCGCCGTTCGCGTACCCGTTGGTCAGCAGGGCGAGCGCCATGTCGGCGTACTCCTCCGCGTTGCCGAGCCTGGAGGGGTGGGGGACTGCGGCGCCGAGACGGTCCCGCACCTCGTCCGGGAACCGGGCCAGCATCGTCGTGTCGAACGTTCCCGGAGCGATGGTGTTCACGCGGATGGCGTGCGTCGCCAGGTCGCGTGCGGCGACCAACGTCAGGGCGTGGACCCCGCCCTTGGACGCGGAGTAGGCCGTCTGTCCGATCTGCCCGTCGAACGCGGCGACCGAGGCGGTCATGACGATCGATCCACGGTCGCCGTCCTCGATCTCGTTGCGGGCCATCTGCTCAGCGGCCAGGCGCAGCACGTTGTAGCTGCCGGTGAGATTGATCCGCACGACGTTCTCGAAGCTGTCCTCCGGGCTCGCCTTCCCCTCGCGGTCGAGGATGCGCAGTCGATCGCCACCGCGGCCGGCGCAGTGGACGACGGCGCGCAGCTCCCCGAGCTCTGCCGCGGAGAGCATCGCGGAGGCGACGGACTCCGCATCGGTGATGTCCGTCGGCTGGAACCGGGCGTCAGGACCGAGCGCCTCCATGAGGTCGTCCCCGGGTGCGGTGAGGTCGGCGAGGACGACCCGGGCTCCTGCCTGGGCGAGGCGACGGGCCGTGGCTGCGCCGAGGCCCGACGATCCACCGGTGACCACCGCTGAGGCGTCGCGAATGTTCATGTCTGCTCCTCTCGGTCAGCGGGCGATGTCGCGACCGATGATCTCCTTCATGATCTCGGTCGTCCCGCCGACAAGTGTCTGGACCCGGGCGTCAGCGAACGCGCGGGAGATGGGGTACTCGCTCATGTAGCCGTAGCCGCCATGGAGCTGGAGGCAGGTGTTGACGACCCGTTGCTGCAGCTCGGTGCACCACCACTTGGCCTTGGCGCCGGTCGTCGCGTCGAACTCACCGCCGGCGTACCGCTGGACGGCGGTCTCGAGGAACGCGCGCGTGACATCCAGCTCGGTCGACAGCTCGGCCAGCTTGAAGCGGGTGTTCTGGAAGTCGATGACCCGGCTGCCGAAGGCGCTTCGCTCCCGCGTGTACTCGACCGTCCACGCGAAGGCGGCCTCGGCGGCGACCAGGGCTCGGAACGCGATCGAGAGACGCTCCAGCGGAAGCTGGTTCGTGAGGTGGTGGAAGCCGCGGCCCTCCTCCCCGAGGAGAGCGTCGGCGGGAAGCATGACGTCCTCGAACGCCAGCTCCGCCGTGTCCTGAGCATGGAGGCCGAGCTTGGCGAGCTTGCGTCCGCGACTGAACCCGTCGCTGTCGCTCGGAACCACGAACAGCGAAAGTTGGGGACGACCCTCCTTCTCGCCGGTGCGAGCAGCAACGATCACGACGTCGGAGCTGTATCCGCTGGTGATGAACGTCTTCGCGCCGGAGAGCCTCCACGAGTCACCGTCGCGGACTGCCGTGGTGCGCATCCCTCGCAGGTCGCTTCCGGCTCCCGGCTCGGACATGGCGATGGACGCCACCGCGTCGCCGGCCGCCATCGCGGGCAACCACGCACTCTTCTGCGCTTCGGTGCCGTACCGCGTCAGGTACCCGACGACGACGTCGTCGTTGATCGACATCCCCGACGCCAGTGCGGCGGACCCGACGCGCGCGAGCTCCTCCTGCACGACGCAGCGGAAGCGGTAGTCGGCCATGCCCGCGCCTCCGAACGCCTCCGGGATGCGAAGGCCGAGGACCCCCACTGCGGCGGCGGCGCGCCATACGTCGCGGGGGATGAGTCCGTCACGCTCCCACTGCTCCTGGTGGGGTTCGACCTCTCGCTCCACGAAGGTGCGGACCGAGGTGCGGAAGGTCTCGTGGTCGTCCTCGTAGAAGCTCATGGGTATCCCTTCGGCGATCATGTACCGTTCGGTCGGTACAGTACAGGATGTGCACGAGAGGCTGGGTGTCATGGGTTCGACCATGCTGAAGGGGATCCGCGTCGTCGAGCTGGCCGGGCTCGGTCCGGCGCCCTTCGCCGGGATGCTCCTGGCCGATCTCGGCGCCGACGTCGTGAGCGTGCGCAGGCCCGGAGCCGAGGCCACGGCCCTTACGCGGGGCCGCCCTGCTGTGGAGCTGGACCTCAAGGACGAGCAGGGGCGCGAGGACCTCCATCGGCTGCTCACCCGAGCGGACGTGCTCACCGAGTCGTTCCGACCCGGTGTGGTCGAGCGGCTGGGGCTCGGACCGGACGTGGTCCAGGAGCGACACCCTCAGGTCGTCTTCGCGAGGATGACCGGGTGGGGGCAGGACGGCCCCAGGGCGCTGACCGCAGGACACGACCTGACCTACATCGCCGTCACCGGTGCGCTGCACGTCGCGCGTGGCCGTGCACGGACGCCGGCGCCACCCGCCAATCTCCTGGGTGACTTCGGCGGTGGGGGCATGTACCTGGCGACAGCGATCCTTGCCGCGCTGCTCCGCCGCCAACGGGACGGAGCCGCGGAGGTCCTGGACATCTCGGTCCTCGACGGCACCACCTATCTCGCGACCATGCTGCACGAGTACCGAGCGGCTGGGCGATGGACCGATGAGCCGGCGAGCAATCGGCTCGACATGGGGGCGCCGTACTACGACGTCTACCGCTGTGCGGATGGCCGTCACATCGCCGTGGCCGCTCTGGAGGACCCGTTCTTCGACGACCTCCTCAAGCTGCTGGAGATCGGCCCGCTCGGCTTCGATCGCACCGACCCGTCGTGCTGGCCGCTGCTGCGGGAGATGTTCACTGCCGCGGTGCTGCGGCGGACGCGGGACGAGTGGGCGGAGCTCAGCCTCTCCCGGGATGCCTGCGTCGCACCCGTGCTCGATCTCGCCGAGGCCGCTTCCGACCCCCAGATCAGGAGTCGGGAGGTGCTGCGCGAACGTGCGGACGGTCAGGGGTGGTGGCCCAGCCTCCCGTGGGGGCTCGCCCCTGAGCCGTCGACCCCGGTGGTCACCGTCGGTGAGGTCATCGACAACTGGGGGCGGGAATGATCGAGCGACCGAGCGTCTGATCAGTCGCGCATGACACCGTTCAGCACGAAGTCGAGGTACGTCGCGCTGACGTCCTGCGCCGACATGGCACCTTCGGGTGCGAGCCAGTTGTGCAGGCTGGTGAACATGCCGATGATGGCCTTGCGTAGC
>JBQGDU010000593.1:0-5023 GCA_052039245.1 Aeromicrobium sp.
CGCGTCGCCGAGCACCAGCCTCCTCATGGCGGGGGTGACCTGCTGGCTGCGCAGCACGCTCAGACGTGCGGGGAGGTTCTTCGACACGCCGGTTAGCCTAACCAGGGTGAGCCACTCCGCGTCTGCCCCGAAGAACTCCACCGACACCGCGCCCGCCATCGACCGCTCGACGTTCGACCCCGGCATCCGCGCCCAGGACGATCTGTTCCGTCACGTCAACGGACCGTGGCTGCGCGAGGCGTCCATCGCTCCCGACCGCGCCACCGCCGGCGCGTTCGTCACGCTCGTCGACGAGTCGGAGAAGGTCGTGCGCTCCATCATCGAGCGCTGCCGCGACACCTCGAGGAACGCCTCTGCCGTCGACGAGGAGCAGCGCAAGATCGGCGACCTCTACGCGAGCTTCATGGACACCGAGCGCATCGAGGCCCTCGGCGCCTCACCGCTCGCCGACGACCTCGCCCGCATCGACGCGATCACGACGGTCCCCGGGTTCGTGGAGACCCTCGGCTCGCTGGAGCGCTCCGGCGTCGCCAGCGTCCTCGGCCTGTACATCGCCCCCGACCGTGGCCGGCCGGACCGCTACGTCGTGCACGTCGTGCAGAGCGGCATCGGCCTGCCCGATGAGTCCTACTACCGCGAGGACGACTTCGCCGACATCCGCACCGCCTACGTCGAGCACCTCGCCACGATGTTCAGGCTCGCAGGGCTCGACGGCGAGGGCGACGACTCCGCGGCCGCCCGCGCGGACCGGGTGCTCGACCTGGAGACCCGCATCGCGTCGCACCACTGGGACCGCGTGGCCTGCCGCGACGCCCAGAAGACGTACAACCTGCTCTCGTTCGATGAGCTCCAGGCGCTCCTGCCGTCGTTCGACCTGACGGCGTGGGCGCGCGCCTCCGCCATCCCGGACGCCGCCCTGGCCGAGGTGGTGCTCTCCCAGCCGTCGTTCCTGGAGGGCCTCGAGACGCTGTTCACCGACGCCGACCTCCCGGCCTGGCGCGACTGGTTGCGCTGGAACCTCGTGCACAGCTCCGCGCCCTACCTGTCCGAGCCCTTCGTCGAGGCGAACTTCGACTTCTACGGTCGCGCCCTGTCCGGCACCGACGAGCTCCGTCCGCGCTGGAAGCGGGGCGTCGGGTTCGTGGAGTCCTCGATGGGCGAGGCCGTGGGTC
Organism: Aeromicrobium sp.; assembly: GCA_052039245.1. GTDB lineage: Bacteria > Actinomycetota > Actinomycetes > Propionibacteriales > Nocardioidaceae > Aeromicrobium. Next base: position 1,173 of record JBQGDU010000593.1, read on the forward strand.
GGCTGTACGTGCGCAGCGAGTACCCCGAGACGGCGCGCGCCCGCATGGACGACCTCATCGCCCATCTCATCGAGGCGTACCGCCGCAGCATCGGCGAGCTGTCGTGGATGAGCGAGGAGACCAAGTCCCGCGCGCTGGAGAAGCTCGAGGCGTTCACGCCCAAGATCGGTCACCCGGTGGAGTTCAAGGACTACTCCGCCCTGCAGACCGACCCCACCGACCTGCTCGGCAACGCCCAGCGCGCCCTCGCCGTCGCGATGGACCGTGAGCTCGCCAAGATCGGCTCCCCGATCGACCGCGACGAGTGGTACATGACGCCGCAGACCGTCAACGCCTACTACAACCCGACGATGAACGAGATCGTCTTCCCGGCTGCCATCCTGCAGCCGCCGTTCTTCCATGCCGGCGCGGACGACGCCGTCAACTACGGCGCCATCGGTGCGGTCATCGGTCACGAGATCGGGCACGGCTTCGACGACCAGGGCTCGCACTACGACGGTGAGGGGGCGATGCGGAACTGGTGGACCGATGAGGACCGCGCGGCGTTCGAGAAGCTCACCGGCGCGCTCGTCGAGCAGTACGACGCACTCTCCCCCGAGGGCGCCGACGGTCACACCGTCAACGGATCGCTCACGATCGGCGAGAACATCGGTGACCTGGGCGGGCTCGGCATCGCGTTCAAGGCGTTCCGCATCGCCCACGAGGAGGCGGGGAGGTCCTCGGGCGTGGACGACTCCCCCGTCGACGGCCTCACCCCGAACCAGCGGTTCTTCCTGTCGTGGGCGCAGGCCTGGCAGGGCAAGGTGCGCCCGCCGGAGACGGTGCGTCGGCTCACGATCGACCCGCACTCGCCGCCGGAGTTCCGCTGCAACCAGGTGGTCCGCAACATCGACGCCTTCTACGAGGCGTTCGACGTCACCCCCGACGACGACCTGTGGCTGGCCCCGGAGGACCGCGTCACCATCTGGTGATCGTGCGGTCGAGTTCTGCCGCCTGAGGATCTGGTTTCGATACGCCCTCAAGCGCTCGTCCCTCGCCTTGACGGCTACTCAACCAGCGCTGCTCGGACACCCGACCCCCACCAGCAACACTCGGACACCCACGCTGGTCGAGTAGCCGCGAGGGCGACGAAGGAGCTCCTTGCGGCGTATCGAGACCAGTTCCACCGAACCAAGGTCTGGGCCGTTCGCCGGTGGCGAACAACGTCCATCGCGGGAATTGAGTCGCATCGACTCAGGTTTACTGAGGTGAACCGGTCATGGTGACCGGAGCACGATTCCCAGGAGGTAACCATGTCGACCCTTTCCCTGCGCACCCGTCGCGACCCCTTCTTCAACGAGTTCGACGCCCTCGTGCGCTCCACCCTGAACCCCGGGCAGAACCTCGCCTTCACCCCCGCCGTCGAGACGGCACGTGACGGCGACGACGTCGTCGTCCGCCTCGAGCTGCCCGGCGTCGACGTCTCCGAGGACGTCAGCGTCGAGGTGGTCTCTGGCCGCCTCGTCGTCAAGGGCGAGCGCCGCGACGAGCGCTCCGAGGACGCCGAGTCCGGTCAGCGGCGGATCAACGAGATCCGCTACGGATCCTTCGAGCGGACGTTCTCGCTCCCGTCGCACGTGACGGCCGAGGCCGTGAGCGCGTCCTACGACGCCGGCATCCTGAGCGTCCGCGTCGCGGGCGTCTACGCCGGCACCGAGCCGACGCGCATCTCGATCGAGCACTGACCGACCGCGCACGACACGGCCCCGCCACCGAGATGATCTCGGCGGCGGGGCCGCGGTCGTCACGCAGGCGGTGTCGTCAGCGACGCACCTTGGCCCCCTTCGCCACCACGACCTTGACCTTCTCGGTCGTGTAGCCGCGCTTGGTGGACGTGACCACCACGCTGACCTTCTTGCCGGCCATCGACTTCTTCAGCTTCAGGCGCGGTTTCGTGGAGCCCTTGCCCTTGATCGCCTTGCCACCCACGGACCAGCGGTAGCTCACCGAGCTGGGCTTCGGGCTCATGGAGCCCGCGGTCGCCTTGAGGGTCTTGCCGACCTTCAGGCTCCCGGTCACCTTGGGCTTCGACTTGCGGGTGAAGCTCTTGGGCAGCGCGCCGATGTCCGTGAAGGTCGTCAGGTTCTTGACGCCGGCACGGCTGTGCACGATGCCCACGCGGATCTTCTTGCCGGCCCACGAGGACTTGAGCTTCAGCGACTTCGACGTCGCCCCCTTGACCGCCTTCCCGCCCACGTACCACTGGTAGGCGACGCTGGTGGCCGACGGGCTCAGACCCGCCGGCCGGGCGGTGATCGTCTGTCCGGCGGCCAGCTTCCCGGAGACCGACGGCTGGGAGACGATGCTGAACTCCTTCGGAGCCTCCGGCGCCCGCTCCTCGCCCTCGGTCCACCAGGAGTCACCGAAGGTCGTGTCCCGCAGGACGTTCGTGACGCAGTGGATCTGCCCGGACCGCGACGTGTAGAAGTAGTCCTCGGCCCACTGGACCTCGGTGCCCACCTCGGCGAATCGCTTCTCGATCTCCTGCTGGAACAGGTCCTCGCCGTCCAGCGCAGGCACGTGCTGCGTCGGGATGAAGACCACCTCGTGGCCGGTGCCGATCAGGTTCGCGGCGTTCGGCACGGTGACACCGACACGTCCGGTACCGCGATCGCGGTACATGACGGGCACCCGGATGATGTCGGACTCGGTGATGCCGGTCTCGGCCTTGAGGACTCGCAGCGCCTTGTCCACGCCCGCGGCGCCGATCTTGACGCCGCTGCGGATCATCGGGTCCGACACGGTCTCGGCCACCGTGGTCGCCGGCGGGTTCGAGCCCTCCGGCGGCACCAGGTCGTACGGCGTGTAGAGCCGCTCGTCGCCACGCCCCTCCTCGACGAGCTCCTTCAGCAGGTTCAGCGCCAGCTGAGGATCGGCGAGCACGAGAGCCCAGCCACGCTCGTTGTCCGCCGGGACGACCGACATGAACTCATCGATGTGCCCGACGCTGAGCCAGCTGGTGTCGACGGTGATCGGGTCCTGGAAGCCCTGGAGCTCCAGCATCTCGTTGAACGCCGGGTCCGCGGTGAAGCCGGTCCCCGGGACCGCGCCGAGCACCTTGCGGCCGAGCGGGAACTTCTCGCCCTTGTGCTCATAGGCCGGGAGCGTTCCGTAGTTGCCTGTGGAGCCTCGCGTGTCATAGCTCTGCCCGGGGATGGCGGCGGGCTCGTAATCCGGGTCGAAGTGCTGGATCCCGGCCACGTCGGGTCCGCGCAGCTCGGTGAAGACCACCCGACCGGTCTGCCGGAAAGGGTTCACCCCGCTGTTGTCACGACCGTCACGCACGGGGGCACGGACGAAGACCCTCATCTGCTGCTCGCCCTCGGGCGACGGGATCGACATCAGACCCGGCTCCATGACGTCCTGGGTCCAGATGTCCGTGCCGTTGCCGCCACCACGGGCGCCCTGCAGACTCGGGAGCTTCTCGAGCTTCACGTCGCCTCCGATGCGCTCCAGCCCCCGCTGGAAGTCCGAGGCGAGGTTCTCGGCGTTCTTCTGGGTGCGCACCAGGCCGGCACTCGGCTCCGGCACCTCATTGCCCTGGTAGACCGAGGTCTCGTTGTCGGCCATGTAGAGACGCTCGATGGGCATGCGGTCCGTCACGAACAGCAGCGGCGCGACGCGCATCTGCACCTGGTCGGTGGCGACCACGCGGGTGTTCTTGGTGTGGACGGCGCGGATGACGACGGTGCCGTCCCAGGAGTCGTCACGGATGATGTCCTTGCCCTCCACACCGAGCTCGACGCCGTCACGGAGCTGATCGGCAGCGAGCCGGCCGTTCGCCGGCAGCAGCTGCCAGTCCGTCGCCTGGG
>JBQGDU010000594.1:0-1592 GCA_052039245.1 Aeromicrobium sp.
TCCACCACCACGACGTGGTGGGCGCCAAGATGACGCGCAAACGGATGAAGGCGCTGCGCTTCAGCAACGACGTCACCGACGCGGTCGCGTCGTTGGTCGAGCTGCACCTGCGCTTCCACGGCTACGGGTCGGGTGAGTGGACGGACTCAGCGGTGCGCCGGTACGTGCGCGACGCGGGGGACGAGCTCGAGCGGCTGCACATCCTGACGCGAGCGGACTGCACGACGCGCAACCAGCGCAAGGCGGCGCGGCTGCGACGCACGTACGACGACCTGGAGCGTCGGATCGAGGTTCTGTCCGAGGCGGAGGAGCTGGCTGCCATCCGGCCGGAGCTCGACGGCAACCAGATCATGGAGATCCTCGGCATCGGCCCGGGGCGCGAGGTGGGCGAGGCGTACCGCTTCATGCTGGAGCTGCGGATGGACCGCGGACCCGTCGGCGAGGACGCCGCTCGTGAGGCCCTGCTCGCCTGGTGGGCCGCTCGCGCCTGACCCTCCCGTCCCACGGGCCTCCTGATTCCCAACAATTGATGGGACTAAGGGGACTTTGCACGGTTTCCCACGACTCAGCACGGAGAGCAAGCCGAGGGAAGTCGGGGGAAACCGTGTCCAGTCGCGGTGCCGCGCCGCAGATCGCCCGGGCGAGCCCGTCCTGGCGCCTATGCTGAGCGCGGATGAAGAGGAGCACGCGATGGCGGGTGGACTGGTAGCGCTGCTGGACGACGTCGCTGCGCTCACGCGACTCGCGGCCGCCTCGATCGACGACGTGGGAGCCGCAGCCGGCCGTGCGAGTGCCAAGGCAGCCGGCGTGATCGTCGACGACGCCGCGGTGACGCCGCGCTACGTGCAGGGTCTCGCGCCCGAGCGTGAGCTCGGCATCGTCGCCCGCATCGCCAAGGGCTCGATCCGCAACAAGCTGCTCTTCATCCTCCCGGCCCTGCTGGTGCTGAGCGAGTTCCTGCCCTGGATCCTCACCCCGCTGCTGATGCTCGGCGGCGCCTACCTGTGCTTCGAGGGCGCGGAGAAGATCTGGCAGAGGCTGGCCGGCCACGAGAAGGCAGCCGCCCCGGCGGCCGCCGCGGGGCCCGAGCAGGAGGACCAGATCGTGCGCGGTGCCGTCCGCACCGACTTCATCCTGTCCGCGGAGATCATGGTCATCTCCCTCAACGAGATCGCCGGCGAGGGCTTCTGGTCCCGCGCGATCATCCTCGCGGTGGTCGCGGTCGGGATCACCGTTCTCGTCTACGGCGTCGTCGCCCTCATCGTGAAGGCCGACGACGTCGGTCTGGCGCTCGCCGAACGCTCGTCGGCTGTGGCCCAGCGGGTGGGCCGCGGCCTCGTGCTGGCCATGCCCAAGGTGCTGTGGCTGCTCACCGTGGTGGGTGTGGCGGCGATGCTGTGGGTGGGCGGCCACATCCTGCTCGTCGGTCTGGACGACCTCGGCGCACCGTGGCCGTACGACGTCGTGCACCACGTCGAGGTGGCGGTGGCCGGTGCGATCGGCGCGGTGACGGGCGTGGTCGCGTGGCTCACCAACACCGCGCTGTCGGCCCTCTTCGGGCTCGCGGTGGGTGCTGTCGTGGTCGTCGTCCT
>JBQGDU010000595.1:0-10130 GCA_052039245.1 Aeromicrobium sp.
ACACCCCCCCCCCCTCCCGGCCCGCTCGGACCCGCGGGGGTGCACCCGCGGGCGCCCCCCCGGGCGGGGCCGGGCCCCCTGACGCGGTCACGGGGCGGCAGGCACCTCGACGTCGCCGTCGACGATCTGCTGCTTGAAGTCCTCGAGCTGGTCGATGGTCTCCTGCGAGAGGAAGTCACCGCTCGTGGAGTAGCCCACGCCGTCGGCCGCGAGGTCGAAGGTCGTGAAGCTCGAGTCCGGCTCGCCGTCGACGACGCTCTTGATGAAGTCGTACGTCGCCGTGTCCACGCGCTTGAGCATCGAGGTGATGATCGTCGCGCGCTGGGCCTCGCTGGCCGTCTCGTACTGGTCTGAGTCGACACCGATCGACTTGCCGTCGGCCTCGATCGCGGCGTCGAAGACACCGGCGCCGGAACCGCCCGCGGCGTGGAAGACGACGTCGGCGCCGTCCTCGAACTGCCCGCTGGCGGCAGCCTTGCCGAGGTCCGGCGAGCCGAAGCCGATCTCCGGGTCCGCCTCGTCGATGAAGGTCTCCAGGACCTCGACGTCCGGGTCGGCGGCCTCCGCGCCCGCCTTGTACCCGGCGAGGAACTTGTTGATCAGCTCGTTGTTGACGCCTCCGACGAAGCCGACCGTGCCGGACTCGGACTCGAGCGCGGCGGCCGCGCCCACGAGGAAGGAGCCCTCGTTCTCGGCGAAGGTCAGGTAGGCCACGTTGCAGTTGACGTCGTCGGCGGCGATGTCACCGCTGTCCGGGTCCGCGTCGGGGTCGAAGCCGTCGATGACGCCGAACGCGACGTTCGGGTAGTCCGGTGCCACGGCGTTGACGGCGTTGGAGTAGGCGAAGCCGACGCCGATGATCGTGTTGTAGCCGTCGTCGGCGAAGGTGCGCAGACGCTCCTCGCGGACCGAGTCGTCCTCCTCGTTGCCGGCCTCGGACTCGGTGTGCTCGACGTCGAAGTCGTCGATCGCCCGCTCCAGGCCCGCGTAGGCGGAGTCGTTGAAGGACTGGTCGCCGCGACCACCCACGTCGTAGGCCAGACCGACCTTCGGGTCACCCTCGACCTGGGTGGTCTCGCACTGTGCCTCGTCGCCGGAGTCCCCGTCGTCGTCGGCAGCGGTGCCACAGGCCGTCAGGACCAGTCCGGATGCTGCCAGGCCGGCAGCGATGCTCGTCAGTCGACGCACATGTCCTCCTCGTTCAGGGCCGGTCGATCCGGCACCCACGCACCCTAACCAAGCCGAGGGCCGTCGGGGAGGGCCTCGCGACCACAGATGCCAGCCGTAACCGATTTGTCACCTGGTCCCCACATTCACGGTCCTCGAGAGCCTGTGGACGGCCGTCCCCGGGCGCGCCCGGACGGCCCTAGCCTGCGCTGCATGGACCACGTTCGACGGCTCGTCTTCGACCACCGGCGACTGCTGGCGGCGGTGTGCGCAGGGCTCGCGATGCTCGCTGCGCTCTCCGCGATCGAGGCCGACACCCCGGAGCGTCGCAGCATCGTCACGGTGGCACGTGACGTGCCCAGCGGGACCGCGCTGACCGAGGACGACCTCGCGATGGCCGAGGTGCCGCCGGACGTCGCCCCGGACCATGCCGCGGAGGACGTCACCGACGTCGTCGGTCGCCACCTCGCGGGTCCGCTGCGTCGAGGGGAGATGATCACCGACACCAGGCTCCTGGGGCCCGACGTGCTGCTCGGACGCCCCGAGGGCACCGTGGTGGCGACGGTGCGGGTGGCCGACCCGGTGGAGGTCGAGTCCGTCGCTCCCGGCGAGAGGGTGGACGTGGTCGCGGTCACCGGCGACGACCACGCCGGAGGGCGCGAGGCCCGGATCGTCGCCGAGGGTCTGGAGGTGGTGGGGGTCGACGCCGACGCCGAGGAACCCGGCGGCGCCGCCGTCGTCCGGGTCGCCACGGAGCGCCAGGGGGCCCTCGCCCTGGCCGAGGCGGCGCTCGACGGGCGGCTCGGCGTGGTCACCGCGCCACGCCCCGACCTCGGGTGACGCCCCCGCGCCGGCGGTAGATGACGCGGCGCGGTCGAGTGACTACGCTCCCAAGGGCTGCACGTCATCTCCATCGAAGGGAACTCAGCATGCTCCAGGGATTCAAGGACTTCCTCCTGCGAGGCAACATCGTGGACCTCTCGGTCGCCGTCGTCATCGGCACGGCGTTCACCGCTCTCGTCTCCTCGTTCACCGAGTCGTTCATCAATACGCTGATCGGCGTGGTCGGCGGAGGCGGGGAGTACGGCGGGGCGTTCGTCGTCCGCGACCAGGTCTTCACGTACGGCGCCTTCATCACCGCGGTCATCACGTTCGTCATCACGGCGGCCGTCGTCTACTTCTTCGTCGTCGTCCCGATGAAGAAGGTCAACGAGCGACTCAACCAGGGCAAGGAGGAGGAGCCCGAGGGCGTCTCCGAGGACATCCAGCTCCTGCGCGACATCCGCGACTCGCTCCAGCGGCCGGTCTGAGCAGCCGACGGACCCACCGATACGGCGGCTCAGCCGCCGTGATGGGGCGGGACGTCTCGCCGCAGCTCGTCGTCACGACGCTGCGCGGACGTCCCGCCCGCCCCGTGCTCGGAGCGGTCCGGACGGTCGTCGCTCGTCTCCTCGGGCAGGAGGTCACCCAGCAGCGCTGCGGCACGACGACGGCGCTCGCGCTCGGTCACCGACGGTTCAGAGGACATCGTCGAGCCACTCGGGCGTCAGCTTGATGTGCTGGGGGTACCAACCGGTGCGGTCGGAGTACTTCTGGGAGCTGACCCGGTGCGATCGGGTGAGCATCTCCAGACGTTCGCCCCCCAGACGCTCGACGGCGTCGGAGTGGAAGCGGGGGCCGCGTCGGCCCCCTGCGAGCGCGTACTGCTCGGCGAGGTCCCGGCGCGTGCACGGCTCGGCTCCGACGTTGTAGACGCCGCCCGGAGCCGTGAGCGCGGAGACGATCGCCGTGCCGACGTCGTCGAGGTGCAGCAGGTGGAGCCAGGAGTCCGGCGACCCGAAGCCCGTGGGTCGGCCGGACCGTGCGCGGCGGACCATCCAGCGCGTGTGGGGCTCCTGCCCCACGAGCCGTCCGAGCCTGAGGGTGACCTGCTCGCCATGGGTGCGTCCGAACTCCGCGGCGTTGGCCTCCGCGATCACGACGGGCTCGGTGGTGGTGGTCAGGTCGATCGTCGAGTGCTCGTCGATCCAGTCGTCGGCGCCGTCGGCGTAGAGGACACTGCTGCTGACCTGGACGAGCCGGGGCACTGCGGCCGACGCCGCCGCCTCGGCGACACGTGCGGACCCGACGGAGAGGGCACGGTCATGGATCCGCCAGGCGCCTGGTCGGAGGGCGCCGAAGCCGTACGGACGGGCCGGCCCGAGGTTGACGACGACGTCGCAGCCCTCCATGAGTCGGACGAGGCTGGACTTGTCCTGCAGGGTGGACCGGACGAGCTGGACCCCGTCGGGTTCCGTGCGGGTGCGGGTGCGCGTCAGCCCCACGACGTCGTGGTCGTTGTGGAGCAGTGCGGTGACGGCCGATCGGCCGAGCGTCCCGCAGGCTCCGGTCAGGAAAACCCTCACGTGTGTCACTCCGAGCTCGGTTGCGCATCGGGCGGGGTGGTGCCCGAGAGCGTGGCCAGTCTATCGAATCGACTTCGTGACCCCCGTCACCACGGTCGCAGGCCGGCTCAGGCGCCGTGCAGCTCCCGGACGAGAGGGACCACGTCGGCGATGGACTCGACCACGCGGGAGGCGCGGAACGGGAACCGGTCGACCTTCTCGGCGGTCGTGGAGCCGGTCAGCACGAGGACGGTGCGCAGGCCGGCCTCGAGGCCGGAGAGGACGTCGGTGTCCATGCGGTCGCCCACCATGACGGTGGACTCGGAGTGCGCCTCGATCTGGTTGAGTGCGCTGCGCATCATGAGCGGGTTGGGCTTGCCGACGAAGTACGGCTCCACGCCGGTCGCCTTGGTGATGAGGGCGGCGACGGAACCGGTGGCCGGCAGGGAGCCGTTGGGCGAGGGCCCGGTGGGGTCCGGGTTCGTCGCGATGAAGCGGGCGCCCTTCTCGATGAGCTGGATGGCCCGGGTGATCGCCTCGAAGGAGTAGGTGCGCGTCTCCCCCAGAACCACGTACTCGGGGTCACGCGTGGTCATGATGTAGCCGATGTCGTGCAACGCGGTGGTGATGCCTGCCTCACCGATCACGTAGGCGGTCCCCTCGGGGCGCTGGTCCGCGAGGAACTGCGCCGTCGCGAGGGCGGACGTCCAGATGGCTCCCTCGGGAACGTCGATGCCGGCCGCGCCGAGCCGGGCGCGCAGGTCGCGCGGGGTGTAGATGGAGTTGTTCGTGAGGATCTGGAAGGGCAGCTCGAGCTCACGCAGCGTGGCGATGAAGTCGGCCGCACCGGGGATGGCGCGCTCCTCGTGGACCAGCACGCCGTCCATGTCGGTCAGCCACGCATCGACCCGCTTGTTCCCCGTCACGGTCTCCCCTTCGTCGTCGCACCTGGACGTCTCGATCCTACGCGCGGACGGACGCGGACCTCAGCCCTCGGCGTCGGGAGGGAGCTCCGGGAGTGCAGGGAGGGCCGACGGATGGACCATGGGGCCGCGTCCGGTGTTGAGCCGACTCGAGCGCGGGTCGATCTCCCGCACCACGTGCTCGACGACCACCTCGTCCTCGGACGTCTCGCAGCGGACCACGATCCGCGGACCCTCCGGATCGTCCACGCCGAGCGCCTGCACGCCGGAGAGTGCGGCGGTGCGGAAGTCGTCGAGCACGGCCTGCTGGGCCGAGGCGCCACTGAGCCGATAGACCGCACGGCGCGCGCCGCCGGACCCGCGACGGGTTGATTCGTCGATGGGACTCACTACGCCTCCAGAGGTGGTGTGCCGCTGACGCTACGCCCCACCAGCGCTCCGCGCACTGCCTTCGTCCACTTCCTCGTGAACATGCGGCAACGAGCCACCACAGAACCTCCGGCGACCGCCTTCTAGGCCGCGCCGGTCGTCCACCGGCGGTACGGACCTGACGCCGAGTCCGCGTGCCATCGAGAGCCCCCGCCCAGGCGATCTCGCCTCGTCATCCTGGCGAGTCGCCAGGCTGGGCCGGCGCTGGACGAGAACATCCGCACGAGGTGCCGAGACGCAGCCGATGCGGGGAGATCACCTCGCGCGGGGGGCCGCCTGTCCGCTCGATGCGGCTGACCAGCCGCTCAACGGAGGCGCGCGCCATGGCGCGTCGCGGCTGGCTCACCGTGGTCAGCTCCGCCAGCATCGACAGCGGTGGGTACACACCGTCGATGCCGGTCACCGCGACGTCCTCGGGAACCCGGATCCCGTTCCACCTCAACGCACCGATCACCCCCGAGGCGATGGCGTCGGACCCACAGACGATCGCGCCGGGCACGTCGTCATCGGCGATCATCGGGTGGGCCACCTTGTTGCCGCCGTCGTCGGCGAGGTAGGCGCTGAACCGTCGGCGGGGAGGAAGATCGAGCTCCAGCGCGGCCGCCGTGGCGACGAAGCCGGCCGCACGGGCCGCCGAGGCTGAGGAGCTGCGGGGCCCGGAGACCACGGCGACGTCGGTGTGACCATGCGTCTGCACGACGTGCCGCAGGATCTCATCAGCCATCGCCGCATCGTCGACGCCGACGAAGTCGGCCCGCAGTCCAGGGATCCGACGCGAGAGCTGGATGTACGGAATGCCGGCAGCTCGTAGGCGACGGACGACGGCCCCGTCGTCAGAGTGCAGGACGGTCAGGACGACCCCGTCGACCCTTCGCGAGACCATCGTCTCGATGACGCCCGCCAAGGTCTGCGACGACTCCTGCGTGTGCGCGAGGAACACCTCGTAGCCGGCGGCACGGGCCTCGTCGATCACACCCGCGGAGATCTCGGTGTAGAACGGGTTCCCGATGTCGGTCAGCACCAGTCCGATGACCTTGGTCCGAGCGCCGACCGGCCGACCCTGATCCGGCCGCAGCGGGTAGCCGAGCTCACGGGCCGCCTCGAGCACTGCCGCTCGAGTCTCGTCGGAGACTCCGGGCCGGTTGTTCAGGACGTAGGAGACGGTCGCCGCCGAGACGCCGATCGCCCTCGCCACGTCGGCGGCCGAGATCCTGGTCCGCCGACCACCCGAGCGGTTCACGTCACCCACCACCGCCTCAGCGTACGTGTGGCCTCAGGAACCGAGTGGCTCAGACGATGACGCGATGCCGACGCTGACCTCCAACGGAGCATCCGTGGCCGCTTGGATCTGCTCGACCGTGACGTCTGGCGCCAGCTCGACCAGTCGCAGATGACGTTCACCCTTGACGGCCGGCACAGCGATCTGTCCGGTCGAGGTGTCGATGACGTCGATGACACCGAGGTCGGTGATGATCCGCTGGACCACGCGCTTGCCCGTGAGCGGGAGCGTGCAGGCATCGAGGATCTTGGGCGAGCCGTCGCGGGCCGCGTGCTCCATCAGGACGATGACCCTCTTGGCGCCGTGCACCAGGTCCATCGCCCCACCCATGCCCTTGACCATCTTCCCCGGGATCATCCAGTTGGCGATGTCGCCGGCGACGGAGACCTGCATCGCCCCGAGGATGGCGGCATCGATCTTTCCGCCACGGATCATGGCGAACGACGTCGCGGAGTCGAAGAACGACGCACCGCGACGCACCGTCACCGTCTCCTTGCCTGCATTGATCAGGTCCGGGTCGACGGCCTCGAGCGTCGGGTAAGCACCGGTGCCGAGGATGCCGTTCTCGGACTGCAGCACCAGCTCGACGTCGTCCGGCACATGGTTCGGCACCAACGTCGGCAGTCCGATGCCCAGGTTGACGTACTGCCCATCAGCGAGCTCCTCAGCAGCGCGAGCCGCCATGGCCTCTCGGGACCAGCTCATGAGCGGGCTCCTTCCTGTTGTTCGACGGTGCTGAGGATGGCGTCACTCCACTCCTGAGGCGTCGGATACGGGATTCCCAGCCGGGTCATCTCGCGGGGTCCATCGGCGTCATCGCGCGTCACGGACGGTCACCTTCTCGATTCTCTTGTCGGCAGCCTGGTGGGGCGTCATCGGGAGGACCCGGTGGACGAACACCCCTGGGGTGTGCACCTGAGCCGGATCGAGCTCGCCGGGTTCGACGAGCTCCTCGACCTCGGCGATGGTGATGCGGCCGCACATCGCGGCGAGAGGGTTGAAGTTCTGCGCCGCCTGGCGGTACACGAGATTGCCGTGCCGATCGCCTCTCCAGGCCCGCACGAGGCCGAAGTCAGCAACGACGGCCTCCTCCAGCACGAACTGCCTCGGGCCCTCCTTGGTCTGGAACGTGCGAGTGTCCTTGGCGGGACTCGCTCTCACGACGTTGCCCTGGTCGTCGTATCGCCACGGCAGGCCGCCTTCGGCCACCTGGGTCCCGACCCCGGTGGCCGTGTAGAAGGCCGCGATGCCCGCTCCTCCGGCGCGCATCCGCTCGGCGAGCGTCCCCTGTGGCGTCAGCTCGACCTCCAGCTCACCCGACAGGTACTGGCGGGCGAACTCCTTGTTCTCCCCCACGTAGGAGGCCACCATGCGACGCAGCCGCCCGGCCCCGAGCAGCAGTCCCAGACCCCAGTCGTCCACGCCGGCGTTGTTGGAGATCGCCTCCAGATCATCAGCCCCCTGATCGAGCAGTGCCTCGATGAGCACCGACGGGATCCCGTTCAGTCCGAACCCGCCGACGGCCAGAGTGGATCCCGAGGCGATGTCGCGCACCGCCTCCTGCGCACTCGCTACGACCTTGTCCACGTGCTGTTCCCTCCTACGCGCTCGTCCTGCTCGACTCGTTCGTGTGTGACCGGTTCCAGCGAGACCGATCCGTCCGACGATCCCTGGCTCACCGCTCCTCGATCCCCAGGGCGCGGCCGACCCGGCGCACCGCATCGATGCCGGGCTGAGCCGTGCCGTTCTCGATGTCGTGCACGACCGCGACGATCTCGCGGTTGCCCGGTGCGTCGAGCCCGTGCTCCTCGGCCGTGGTGACCACGCCACCGTTGATGACGTCGACCTCGGTCAGCAGCCCCTTCTCCAGGTCCTGCAGCATCGAGGCCTTGGTGTTGCCGAGTGTCGCGATGATCGTGTCGAGCGCCGCAGACGCCGCGGCGTCGTCGGTCGAGGCCATGACGGCGGGGTCGACGCCGAGCAGGTCCTCGACCTCGATCCCTGCCGCGCGTGCCACGCGGTGACCCTCGGCCCACACCTTCAGGGACACGGCTCGACTGTAGGGATCGGCAGCGACGTCGCGGTACAGCCCGCCGGAGACCGCACCCAGACCCGAATACGTGCTGTTGAGCAACAGCTTGCTCCACACCCGACCGGCAACGTCTCCGGCGATCTGGACCTGCGAGACGTGGGAGAGGACCTCGGCGAGACGATCGATCCGCGCCGATCCTCCACCGGTCGGTTCGCCGATGACGAACGGTGCGTTCGTGGTCTGGGCCAGATGTCCAGGGCCGAGGTTGGTGGCGCCCCACTCGACGACGCCGACCAGCAGCCTCTCGGGCCCGATCAGCTCTTCGGCGATGCTCTGCACCAGACCGTTGCCCAGGCACACGTAGGCGTCGGCCACGTCGAGATCAACCAGTCCGGGGACGGCCTTGACCAGCCCGCCGGACTTCAACGTCAGCAAGGCGAAGTCGAAGCGGCCCTCGAGCTCGGCGGCCGAGGAGACCGCATTCATCGGCACCAGGTGCTCGGTGCCCAGGTGATCGAGTCGCAGCCCCGGGCTCCGCAGCGAGGCGACGTGCACCTCAGAGGCGTCCAGGACCGTCACATCGCGACCTGCACGGGTCAAGTGTGCTGCCGTGACGCCGCCGATCGCTCCCGCACCGACGACCAGGATCCGTTCGCTCACGCCTGGGCCTCCACGTGCTCGGCCCTGACAGTCGGATCCTTCTTCGTGAAGCCCAGGCCGATCAGTGCGCCGATGGTGACCAGGATGGCGACGAACCACAGTCCAGCGTCGGACTGCCCGGTGGCCTGTTCCAGCAGACCCATGACGTACGGGCCGACGAATCCTCCGAGGATGCCGAGCGAGTTCATCAACGCGATGCCGCCGGCCAGGGTCGCTCCGCTCAGACGGCTCGCGGGCACGGCGAAGATGATCGGCTGCACCACGAAGAAGCAGGACGCGGTGATGCAGAAGCCGATGATGGCGACCACCGGCGGGGCGACGGCCGCGAGCAGCAGTCCGACGGTCATCGTGCACATGCCGCCGACCAGCATGATTCGCGAACGCGAGGCGTTGGTGGCGAGGCGCGTGAGGAACAGCGCACCCAGGGCTGCGGCCGTCCATGGCAGAGCGGTGATCAGACCCACCGTGAAGCTGCGCATGTCGCCCCACGAGCCGATGATCGACGGCAGGAAGTAGGTCATGCTGTAGACGGCGATCTGGTGGCAGAAGTAGACCGCGATCGCCATCAGGATGAACCGGTCACCCAGCAGCTTCCGCATGCTGTGTGTTCCGGACTCCTCCGCTGCCGCAGCCTGCTCGGCAGCCAGGCGCGCCTCGAGGCGGTCGGCCTGCTCGGACGTCAGCCACGTGGCGTCGCGCGGACCGTTCGGCAGACACTTCCACACCACGATGGCGAAGAAGCAGGCAGGGATCCCCTCGATGATGAACATCCACTGCCAGCCATGCAGTCCCCCGATGCCGTCCATCTCCAGCAGCGCGCCAGCCAACGGGGCGCCGATGATGTTGGCGACCGGGACCGCGACGAGGAACATCCCGACGGCCGCGACCCGCTGCTTCCGGGTGAACCAGTAGGTCAGGTACAGCAGGACTCCCGGGAAGAGGCCCGCCTCGGCGATACCGAGCAGTACTCGCAGGATGTAGAACGACATCTCGCCCTGGACGAGGGCCATGCCCGCGGACAGCAACCCCCAGGTCACCATGATCCGGGTGATCCAGAACCGAGCACCGATGCGGTGCATGATCAGGTTGCTCGGCACCTCGAAGCTGGCGTAGGCGACGAAGAACAGGCCAGCACCGAGTCCGAAGGCCGCTGCGGAGATGCCGAGGTCGACCTCCAGGCCCTCCTTCGCGAACCCGATGTTGGTCCGGTCGATGAAGGAGATGATGTAGGCGATGATCAGCAGCGGCATGAGCTT
>JBQGDU010000596.1:0-8824 GCA_052039245.1 Aeromicrobium sp.
CCAGGGGCTGCGGTAGGTGATCAGCAGCAGACCGGCGACCACCGATGCCGTGACGATCAGCAGCCGGGTGTCGGCACCGTCGAAGACGGCACCGAGATCGGCCTGGAAGGCCGGCGGGCCGGTGACCTCGGCCCGCAGGCCGTCCGGGAGGTCGGACCGGGCGGCCTCGCGCACCTGCGCGACGGCGTCGGCGTTCTCGGCGTCCGTCGTGTCCGAGGGCAAGGGGACGACGAGGAGGGCGCTGCTGCCGTCGTCGGAGGGGATCGGGCCGGCGACCTCGCCGGAGGCGAGATCGCCCAGACGGTCCGCGATCTTCGAGGCGGCGGCGAGATCGGACCGCTCGAGGCCACCGTCGCGCGAGACGACGACGATCGCGGGGACGTCCTGAGCGGCCTCGACGTCCTGGAGCGCGTCCGCGGCGCGAGCGGACTCCGCCGAGGGCGGCAGGTTGGACGCGGTGTCGTCGCTGGTGCTGGGTTCCGGGGCGAGCACCAGGGCGAGAGCCGCGAGCACGCCGGCCACGGCGATCACGACCCACGAGCGCCCGCGGCCGATGATCCCGACGGGCCCGCGCACGAGCGCCGGCACTTTACTTCCATGATCGAAAGATTCCACCATCGAAGTGTAAGGTGGGGGTCGTGAGCCGGCAACACGACGAGATCGTCGACCTCCTGCGGCAGCTCACCACGCGGACGGATCGCTGGATCGACGAACGCGGCCAGCGTCACGGGGTGCATCGCACGCACCTCAACGCCCTGGCCCACCTGATGGAGGCCGAACGGGCCGGCCATGCGATGTCACCCGGTGACCTCGCCGCCGCCCTGGGGCTCAGTGCCCCGGCCACCACGGCACTGGTGGATCGCCTCGTGGCGGCCGGGCACGCGGAGCGTTCGAGCCACCCGACGGATCGGCGTCGCACCGTCATCGCCACCACGGCCGCGGCGGCCCGCACGGGCTCGGCGGTCTTCGCCCCGCTCGCGACGCGCCTTCGCACCGTCTCCGCCACGCTGGACGACCGCGAGCGGGAGGTCGTCGTCCGGTTCCTGACCGACGTCGTCGGCCAGATGGATCCCGACGACTGAGCGGCCCGACCGGGGCCCACTGCGCCTCGAACGCGCTGCGGTCGTTCCGAAGCCGTCCTATCGTCGAGAGATGTACGCGCAGCGATCGACCCGGACGGCCGCCGTGCCGCGCGCGTGGGCGTGGTCGGCCCTGACCGATGCCCAGGCGTTGTCCTCCTGGAGCCCGATCCAGCTGCACGACGTCGCGGAGGGTCAGGTGCTGCGGGCGGGCCTCGAGCTTGGGTGCCATCTCGACATCCTCGGGCGATCCGTGGGGGCGACGGTGTGCGTCCTCGAGGCCGAGGCCGAGCGGCACCTCTCCCTGCGGGTGGAGTCCCTCGCGGCGTCGTTGTTCGAGTCCTTCACCTTGACGTCCCTCGGAGTCACGCAGACTCAGGTCCAGTACGCGGCCGACGTCCTCTCGCCGGTGCCGGGCCGGGCGCTGGAGGCCTGGTTCGCCTCCCACGCCGAGGCGGTGCTCCACGGGATGGACGGGTTGCTGCGCCCGGTCGCCCCCACGGGGGCGGGGGCGCCACGACCGGCACCCCCCGAATCTCCTATGTGACCTAGATCACCAGAGGATTCCTGGTCGATCGGTCCGCTCCTGCGGTGCCCCCGGTAGTCTGGGAACCAGAAACCCCGCATGGTTCACCCCCCGAGATCATGCGGGGTTTCTGTCTGTCCTGGCCCGGCGCGGTCCCCGCCTGAGCGGACCGGCCGGCCTCAGAGGCGCTGCTCGAGCGCCTGGGTCAACAGACTCGCCAACGCATCGACCTGGACGTCGCTCTCGGCGGTGACCTCCTCATCGGACCCGTCGAGAGCGCGCGCCGCGAGGCCGGCCTTGGAGTCGATGAGCTCGACGATGGTGGAGTCGATGGTCTGCGCGGCGATGATGCGCCACGCCGTGACCGGCTCCGCCTGGCCGATGCGGTGCACGCGATCGATCGCCTGCATCTGCTCGGCGTCGGTCCAGGACAGCTCGGCGAGCACGACGTTGGAGGCGACCTGCAGGTTGAGGCCGACGCCGGCTGCCGTCAGGGAGCAGACGACGATCTCGACCTCGGGATCGTTCACGAAGGAGTCGATCGCCTTCTTGCGTGCGGCCGGGGTCTGGTCGCCGCGGATCGAGGTGTAGCGGATGTCCCGGCGGGCGAACGTCGCCTCGGCGGCATCCATGACGTCGACGTGCTTGGCGAAGAAGACCACCTTGCCCACGCTGCGCGCGAGCTGAGCCGTGTAGTCGGCGGCCAGGCCGGCCTTGGCCCGGCCGATCCGCCGGACCATCGAGAAGATGTTCTCCCCGGTCTTCTCAGCGGTCTCGTCGCGCTCCCAGACCGCGACCTTGCGGACGAGGTCGTGGTCGATCCCCTCGACCGCGTAACCGGCCTCGCGCCGTGCCTCGAGCGCGCGCTGGTAGCGGGCCAGCAGACGGTTGGCGAGATCGCGCTCGGAGTCCCGGATCGAGCGGCCCTCCTCGCCGTCGAGCTCCACCGGGAGGTCGGCGATGCGTCGGGCCGGGATGTCGGCGGCGACGTCGACCTTGCGCCGGCGCACGATGCCGAGGTCGATGACGCTCTGCCGGGCCGCGGGGTAGAAACCGGCGTCGAGCGGCGTCAGCCCGGTCTCCTCCAGTGCGGACATCAGCTCGGGGCCGGGCTTCTTGCCGTCGATCCAGCCGAGGAAGCGCCAGATGGCCCGGAAGTCCTCGATGTCGTTGATGAGCGGGGTGCCGGTGAGGGCCATGAGCAGGGGCCGGGGGTGCCGCGTGCGGATCTGCTCCGAGAGCGCCAGCACGTGCCGCGACCGCTGGGAGGACGTGTTCTTGATGAAGTGAGCCTCGTCGAGGACCATGCCCTTGAAGCCGAACTGGCCGAGCCAGCCGACGTGCCGGTCGAGCACCTCGTAGTTGACGACGACGATGTCGGCGAAGCCGTCGATGTCGTCGCCGTCGCCGTGGATGACCGTCGACGGGCGCCGTGGCGTCCACAGCTCGGCCTCACGCGCCCAGTTGGTCTTCACGACGTTGGGGACGACGACGAGCAGAGGGAACGCGTCTGCCGCCTCCGCGGCGAGCAGCGACTGCGCCGTCTTGCCCAGTCCGGGCTCGTCGGCGAGCAGGAAGGTGCGGTGCCCCTCGGCAGCCGCCTCGACGACCTGTGCCTGGTGACGCATGAGCTCCGGACCGGGGCCGATCTGCAGGCTCTCCGGCTCCGGCAGCGCCATGCAGGCGGAGGCGCCGTCGGCCGCCCGCTCGAACGACGACAACAGCGGTCCGATGAGCTCCCACGTCGAGAGGCGGTTCGTCTGCGGGCGCTTGGCGTCGGCCACGGCGGAGAAGTCGGGGGCGAGGAACGGGTTCGCGAGCTGGCGGGAGATGACCGCCTGCGGCACCACCCGGCGCTCGGCCGGAGGGGCGGGGGCGGAGTCGTCCGCGACGACCTCCGGCTCCGGTGCCGGCACGACGCCGGCCGCGGTCAGCATCTCGCGCTTGAGGAGCTGGGTCTCGTCGGAGACGACGGCGTCCGGCTCGAGCAGGGTGAACAGCGTGGAGTCCCGGGCCGCCGACTGGGCGAGGATCGTGGCGATGCCGTCGAGGCGCTTGAGCTGTTCCGCGCGCTGCTGATCGTTCAGCTCGGGGTCGGCCTTGACCCGGGCACGCTCCTCGCGCACCAGCAGACCGATCGCCTGGAACCGCGAACGCGTGGACATCGGCACGGGTCCCTGGCGACGCACGGCGTTCTCCACCTCACGCACGCCGCGGGCGAGAACGGGCAGCAGGCCCTCCTCGTCGGTGTGCCGCTGGGCGCGACGATTCCGCTGTGCGGCTCGAGTGCCGGCGGTGCGGGTCCCGCCGGACTGGCGTTGGCCTCGACTGGCCACAGGTTCCTCCTCTGGAGTGCACGCACGGGGGGTGGTGCCGGTCGATGGGCAGGGGTGCCCGAGTCGTCGTGGCGGATCGTCGGTGGACGTGCGGCCACGAGACCACGGCGAGATCGGCGGGACCGTTCGTCGGTCCCGAGTCGCATCACCGCGACCGTCGTGCTGTGCCGGCTGACGAACGTGGTCCTCGACGAGTCACCCGGCGAGGCACGACATGCTGTCAGCGCGCACCCAGTGTAACGCTCGACGGCCCGATGGGCGAGGGCGGACCACAGGGGGTGCCCGATGATCCCGGGGGCCGATCGCGGTGACCGGACCGGCGACGGTCCCTAGGATCGATGCATGGATCAAGGAACGCTGCTCAACCTGGCACTGGTGATGGTCTTCGTGCTCGTCGGGGGCGTCTTCGCGGCGACCGAGCTGGCGCTCGTCTCCCTGCGGGAGAGCCAGCTGACCCGGATGGAGCAGCAGAGCAGCCGCGGCGCCCGGGTGGCGGCCGTCGCGCGCAACCCCAACCGGTTCCTCGCCGCGGTCCAGATCGGTGTCACCGTCGCGGGGTTCCTGTCCGCCGCGTACGGGGCGTCGACCCTCGCGCCGGACTTCGTGCCCGTCCTGACCGACCTCGGTCTGGCGGAGAGCGTCGCCAGCAACGTCGCGCTCGTCGGACTGACCCTGTTCATCGCCTACCTGTCGCTCGTCTTCGGCGAGCTCGTCCCCAAGCGGTTCGCGCTGCAGAAGT
The DNA here is from genome assembly GCA_052039245.1 of Aeromicrobium sp. GTDB lineage: Bacteria > Actinomycetota > Actinomycetes > Propionibacteriales > Nocardioidaceae > Aeromicrobium. The sequence goes on from JBQGDU010000596.1 coordinate 4,681, forward strand.
CCGCGCAGCTCTCGATCGTCGTCGGGCCTCCGCTCGACCGCTTCGCGACGCTCATGCGACCCGTCATCTGGTTGTTGTCGGTCTCCACCAACGCCGTCGTCCGCCTCCTCGGCGGCGACCCGTCGGCGAAGAACGAGGAGATGAGCGAGGAGGAGCTGCGCGACCTCGTCACGGGGCACGAGGCGCTCGGCGAGGAGGAGCGCCGGTTCGTGAGCGACATGTTCGTCGCGTCGCAGCGCAGCGTGAAGGAGGTGATGCGCCCGCGTGGCGACATCGTCTACCTGCAGGCCGGCACCACCGTCCGTGAGGCGCTCGAGCTGGTCAAGCACGAGCCGTACTCCCGCTACCCCGTGGCCGACGGGGGACCGGACCGGATCACCGGGTTCGTGCACGTGCGCGACCTGCACGCCGTGAGCCAGTACGACCGGCGCAGCGTCGGCGACCTCGCCCGTCCCATCGTGCTGCTCCCGTCCACCAACCAGCTGTTCCCCGCCATCACCTCGATGCGCCGCGAGGGCACGCACATCGCGCTCGTCGTGGACGAGTACGGCGGCACCGACGGCATCGTGACGTTGGAGGACCTCGTCGAGGAGCTCGTGGGGGAGATCCGCGACGAGTACGACTCCGAGGCCGACTACGAGCAGGACCCGACCGGCGTCGAGCGGCACGTCGACGGTCGGCTCAACATCGAGGACTTCGCCGAGGCGACCGGCGTGGAGGTGCCGGACGGCCCCTACGAGACCGTGGCGGGCTTCATCGTCAACGAGCTGGGACGCCTGCCGCAGGTCGGCGACGAGGTGGAGCGCGAGGACGCGACGCTCGTCGTCGAGGAGGTCGACGGGCACCGCGTCGCGACGGTCGGGGTGCTGCCGAAGGTGGTGGTGGACGAGGGGGTCGACGAGGCCTCCGACGAGGACGACCACCACCAGATGCCCTGATCGGTGCCGCAGCAACGGAAAGCGGTCGCTCTGGGTTGCTCGGGCACCGATCACGGCTGAGCCGGCCGCTCGTCCGCTCGACACATGATGAGACTCAGATCTCACAGGGTGGCGAGGGGGTGGGCGGAGGGCTAACGTTCGCGAGCATGAGCACCGAGCGTCGGCGAGCATGAGCACCGAGTCCCCCACCCCGCCGATGGCGGAGCCGGACAGCGAGGAGGCCGGGGCCACGGTCGCCGACGCTGTGCCCGGCGACCGCCTCGGCGTCGTCCGTGAGTCGCTGACCGGGGAGTCCCGGGTGGCCGCGACGCCGGAGACGGTCGGCAAGCTGTTGAAGCTCGGGTACCGCGTGGCGGTGGAGTCCGGTGCCGGAGAGGCCGCCAGCTTCCCCGACGACCTCTTCGTCGAGGCGGGGGCCGAGGTCGTGTCCGGCGACGAGGCCTGGGCGGCGGACATCGTGCTCAAGGTGAACGCGCCGACCACCGAGGAGATCGGCCGGCTCGCCGACGGTGCCACCCTCGTCGGCCTCGTGAACCCCGGTCTCCACCCCGATCTCGTCGAGGAGCTGTCCCGCCGGCCCATCACGGTGCTCGCGATGGACGCCGTGCCACGCATCTCCCGGGCCCAGTCGATGGACGTGCTCAGCTCGATGGCGAACATCGCCGGCTACCGCGCCGTCGTGGAGGCCGCCAACGTCTTCGGTCGGTTCTTCACCGGCCAGGTGACGGCAGCGGGCAAGGTCCCTCCGGCCACGGTGCTCGTCGCCGGTGCCGGCGTCGCCGGTCTGGCGGCGGTCGGTGCGGCGTCGAGCCTCGGCGCCGTCGTCCGGGCCATGGACCCCCGCCCGGAGGTCGCCGACCAGGTGGCCTCGATCGGCGGCGAGTACCTGCCGGTCGACGTCGAGTCCGAGATGGGCAGCGACGGGTACGCGAAGGAGACCACCGACGCGTACAACGCCCGGGCCGCGGAGATCTACTCCGAGCAGGCGGCCGAGGTCGACATCATCATCACCACCGCTCTCATCCCGGGTCGGCCTGCACCGCGTCTGGTGACCGCCACGGACGTCGCCTCGATGAAGGCCGGCAGCGTGATCGTCGACATGGCGGCCGCACAGGGTGGCAACGTCGAGGGCTCGGTTCCCGGCGAGGTGGTGGTCACCGAGAACGGTGTGACCATCCTCGGCTACACCGACCTCGCGAGTCGCCTGCCCACCCAGGCCTCCCAGCTCTACGGCACGAACCTCGTCAACCTGCTCAAGCTGCTCACGCCCGAGAAGGACGGACACGTCGTCCTCGACTTCGACGACGTCGTCCAGCGCTCGATCACGGTCGTCCGCGACGGGGAGACCACCTGGCCGCCTCCACCGGTGAGCGTCTCGGCCGCACCGCAGCAGGCGGCACCCGAGCCCGCTCCGGTTCCCGAGCCGAAGCCACCCGCGTCGCCCGCCCGAAGGTTCACCCTGATCGGGATCGGCATCGCCGCCCTGTTCGCCATCACGGCCTTCGCCCCGGCCCCCCTGCCGGAGCACTTCTTCGTGCTGACGCTCTCGGTGGTCATCGGCTACTACGTGATCGGCAAGGTCCACCACGCGCTGCACACGCCGCTCATGTCGGTGACCAACGCCATCTCCGGCATCATCGTCGTCGGCGCGCTGCTGCAGGTGGGCACCGAGACGACGTCCGTCCAGATCCTCGCGTTCGTGGCGATCCTCGTCGCCAGCATCAACGTCTTCGGCGGGTTCGCCGTCACCCGACGCATGCTGGCGATGTTCTCCACCGACCCCGTCCGGAAGGGTTGAGCGCGATGAGCATCGAGTCCGCCGCCGGCGCGGCCTACATCGTCGCCGCCCTGCTGTTCATCCTGAGCCTCGCGGGGCTCTCCAAGCACGAGTCCGCCCGGTCCGGCGTCGTCTACGGCATCGCCGGCATGACGATCGCGCTGACGGCGACGATCGTGCTCGCCGTGGACGACGCCGCGGCCGGCGGCGTCGTGCTGCTGTTCGTGGCTGTCGCGATCGGTGCCGCGATCGGGCTCTGGCGGGCCCGCATCGTGGAGATGACCGGCATGCCCGAGCTCATCGCGCTGCTGCACAGCTTCGTGGGTCTGGCCGCCGTGCTCGTCGGCTGGAACGGCTACCTGGAGCACAAGAGCTTCCCGACGCAGGCGCTGGAGAACATCCACAGCGCCGAGGTGTTCGTCGGCGTCTTCATCGGTGGCGTCACCTTCACCGGCTCGATCGTCGCGAACCTCAAGCTGAGCGCCCGCATCAAGTCCGCGCCGCTCATGCTGCCCGGCAAGAACCTGCTGAACATCGGCGCGCTCGTGGCCTTCGTGGTGCTCACGGTCGCGTTCGTCATCACGCCGAACATCTGGTTGCTGACGGCCGTCACCGTGGTCTCGCTCGCGCTCGGCTGGCACCTGGTGGCCTCCATCGGCGGTGGCGACATGCCCGTCGTCGTCTCGATGCTCAACAGCTACTCCGGCTGGGCCGCCGCCGCGGCCGGCTTCCTGCTGAGCAACAACCTGCTGATCGTCGTCGGTGCGCTGGTCGGCTCCTCCGGTGCGTACCTGTCCTACATCATGTGCAAGGCGATGAACCGCTCGTTCATCTCCGTCATCGCCGGCGGCTTCGGCATCGAGGCGCCGACGTCCGGTGATGAGGAGCAGGGTGAGCACCGCGAGGTCGACGCCGACGGGGTGGCCGAGCTGCTCGGCGCTGCCTCGAGCGTCATCATCACCCCTGGTTACGGCATGGCGGTCGCGCAGGCGCAGTACCCGGTGGCGGACCTCGTCCGCACGTTGCGCGAGCGCGGCGTCGAGGTCCGCTTCGGGATCCACCCCGTCGCGGGACGCCTGCCCGGACACATGAACGTGCTGCTGGCCGAGGCCAAGGTGCCCTACGACATCGTCCTCGAGCTCGACGAGATCAACGACGACTTCGCCGAGACGTCCGTGGTGCTCGTCATCGGCGCCAACGACACCGTCAACCCCGCCGCCGCGGAGGACCCCAGCAGTCCCATCGCGGGGATGCCCGTCCTGCACGTGTGGGAGGCGGAGAACGTCGTCGTCTTCAAGCGCTCGATGGCCGCGGGCTACGCAGGCGTGCAGAACCCGCTGTTCTTCCGCGAGAACACGCAGATGCTCTTCGGTGACGCCAAGCAGCGCGTCGAGGACATCCTGCGCGCGCTCTGACCCGCCCTCCCCGC